>JBDTSD010000281.1:0-4552 GCA_039931355.1 Ginsengibacter sp. | reverse complement strand
GTATAAGCACCTTCGGCATGGCAGTATTGTATATTTTCCGCGGCTATAAATTCATAACCATCCCGCTTAGGAAAAGCAATTTTTTGGTGATGTACAGGCTGCTTTATATTGTGTAATAAGTTCTCAATATTCAGGCCACCTTCTGAAGCAAGTATCTTTTCTTCCGCTTTTTTTACCGCAATCTGCAGATCTTCAGCATCCACAGGTTTCAATAAATAATCAACCGCGCTGATGCGAAAAGCTTTAGCTGCAAATTTATCGTAGGCTGTAGTAAAGATGATGCAAAAGTCAATATGGCCAACCATTTCAAGCAATTCAAACCCATTCATCCAGGGCATTTCAACATCGAGAAAAACCAACCGCGGCTTTAATTTTCTTATGGTTAAAATTCCTTCCTTTGCCGTGGTACAGGTAGCACATACATCTACATTGCTGCAATATTTTATTATGTCAGCCTTTAGCGCATCCACGCAATTCTGTTCGTCATCTATGATGATGGCTTTTATCATTGTTGCTATCCTGCACCTGGTAAATCATTGGAAGAATGCAGACTTTTTCAGTCTAAAATTAGGCTACATAAAATGAATTCATTACTGTAAATGATGACTGCTGCCTTTGATTTGATAAATCATCTACATGGTTTAATAAATTATATTTTCTATAAAGAAATGCAAACAGCATAAGCTATCATTCATTCTCACCTCTTAATACTCTGTTAGCTGGATAATAATCCGGGTGCCTGCAGCCCTTCCGTATCCATCTTTTTTATCAATAATTTCCACACTTGCTTTGCGCTCGTTCAGCATATTATCAAGTTGCAGCCTGCTTTGGGTTAGCCGCACTCCTTTTGACTTATGCGGAGCAGATTCGGAACCGCTTTTAATTTGAGTGGACAGGTTTCTGCCAATTCCATTATCATCAATTATACAGCGGAGAGTATCGCCAATTTTATCAACAGTAACAATTAATATGCCTCCTGCTTCCTTTGGCATGATGCCATGCCAGATAGCATTTTCAATAAACGGCTGTATGATGAGCGCAGGTATCCGTACCGACTTTATATCAATTGTTCCATCCACTTTAAAATCGTAAGTAAACTTATTGTTGAGGCGCATACTCTCCAATTGTGTATACAACTTGCAGGTTTCTAATTCATCATATAAAGTGATCTCCCGCTCGTCAGAATTATTAAATATGGTACGAATTAATTTTGAAAATGTAGTGAGATATGTTATCGCCTGTGTTTTCTCATTCTTTTGAATAAGCGACTTAATTGAATTCATACAATTAAAAATAAAGTGTGGGTTCATTTGTGCATTGAGTGCCTTGGCTTCCAGTTCCAGCAATTCTTTTTCATGTTTTGTACGAAGCACTTCCTGCCTGCGAATGCTGTTTATACGCCATTGCCCAAACCAAAATAATAATGCCGCGGATGAAATAATAACTAACACTATAAACCACCATCTTCGCCAAAAGGGTGGCGTAATTGCAATGAGCAATTGAGTTTCCAGCGACCAGTTAAGCCCCCATTCTCTTACCTTAACTTTAAAAATATATTTGCCCGGCGCAAGGTTTGCATAATTAATACGCCTGTTTACATTGTTAGTGTAACTCCAGTCTTTGTCTGCTTTTTCTAATTTGTACGCATACTCCAGCCGATCAGGAAATTGAGTTTCAATTGATGAGAAGCCAATAGAGATAGTGTTGCTCGTATAATCTAACTTAAGATTTTTTAAATATTGGGGCAGTGTATCTGAAACAACCGGTCGATTATTTATTAGAATAAAAGTTAAATATGGAGTAATCTTTTTTGACGGTTGAATCAAATTATTAATAGATGCATACTGTGCTATTCCGGCACCGGAATAATTAAAAAATAGATTGTCGTTACACAGCATTTCTTTACTGCCCTGGTTAAGTAATAATCCGTTATTACGATTAAGATATACCGATTCACGATTTTTTGTATTATAAAGTAGTTGGCTTTTACCAGTGCTGATAAGAAGATATTCATGCCAGGCTCCATAGAGATGTGCCCCGGTTAAATCGACCCGGGAATTGTTGAATTTAATTGTGTCAGTAATTTCAAATTTGTCCGGATCTATTTTCCATAAATGATGATCGGGAGTAGAGAGCCATACGAACCCCGCATGATCTACCATGTAAGAGCAATCATGCTTTTCGATTGGGTTAGTATAATAAGTTGGGTCCACATAAAGACTTTTGAATTTTTTATTAGCTGTGCTATATTGATAGAGATTTTTGTTATTAGTGAAATAAATAAATTGCCTGGTGCTATCACTTAAAACGGGGTTGCTATAGAATGAGAAATAACCCTCCTTATTTGTTCCCGGCAAAGGCAATTTTTCTTCTTCCAGGGTAAAAGGATTCAATCGTATGAATTCATTATTAAGCGAACTGAAATAGAGCATGCCATTGCGATCTTCTGCTACATCGTACATCGCCGAATCCAGCAATTTTAATTGCGGCCATTTTATTGCGACAGGTATAAAACGAAGGCTTGCTGAATCGTAAACACAGGTTACAAATCCCAATGCCCACAGGTGATTGCTTTTGTCATGATGAAGTTTCCAGATAGTAGTCGCTTTTGCAAAACCCTGCCCTGAATAAGATGGCATCGCTATCTTCCAGAGCAATTTAAAATCCTTGTCATACACGTTCACTCCCTCTCCGAGTAGTATTCCTGCGTAATAATTTTGGTGTGCTGCGTCCCATGTGATGCAACGCATTTCAGGATACACGTTATTTTTTTTATCACCAAGGTTGATGTTTCGAAATAATTTAAAGCGGGGTGATGAAACAAACAGAGCGCCCCCCTTCTCATAATACACCTCATCCTTAAAACCGCTTTTTACATTTTGTGTTTTTTTAAATTCTTTCTTAAGTTCATCATCATCAATAAAAGAAAATTGTTTTGTATGAATATTAAAGACTGCGGGTATAGTGTCTCTTGGAGCCACATAAAATTCACTGTCAGATTTTTGGGCAAAGTATTCTAACACATGGCCGTTGGGATACACATCAAATCTATAACCGGAGTTGCGCTGGTAAGAATAATATACACCCGTCTTTATATTGTACTCACACATTCCAAAACCCCAGGTGCTATACCAAATAATGCTATCGCTCACCTGGCAAAGACTTGTTATCGCACTTGCCTGCCAGCAGGTATCTTTTATGTTATAATATTTAAATTTTTTGGATGATTTTTTTGTGACTTTATTGAACGAATAAATGCCGCTGCCATAACATGCGAGCCACAGAATGTTGTCATCATTTTTATCTTGGATAATATTTCTTACAGTGTTTACATAAGAGCTTTGCCAGGCCGGCGGTGTATCGTTTCTTATATTATAATGCTCACATGTATTGCTTAAAGGGTTATACTTAAATAAGCCCTGGCCCCAGGAGCCTACCCAGACAATACCCTGGCGGTCTATAAAAATTTTTGCAAATTGTATTTGCGAAGATTTTATTTTTTCATTTATAGAAATATCAGTTCTTTTAAATACACCTGTTTTACGATTAAAACTTAGCACTCCATGCTCCGGAGTTATCATCCACAAATTACCGTTGCTATCCTCGCATAAGTCGGCAACCCTATAGTTCGCCGTTCCCTGCAAACCTTTGTTTCCATAATATGTCATTTCGCTACCATCAAAAGAAGCCAGCCCCTGGCTCGTCCCAAGCCAGAGACAACCATCTCTTGTTATAAAAAACTTTTCTATTTCTGCTCCCTGCAAAAGTTCGTCGGGTATTTTATGAAAGCGCAATTCCGGTTGTTGCTGCGCGAAAGAAACCTGTAGCTGAAAAAAAAAATTTATAAAAAAAATGAAGTAGCGCAATTTACTTTTCATTGAATTTGATAATCATAGCTCTTTTTTCTTCTTTGAAATTACAAACTTGCTTTCTCAAATCATAGCCGCTTTGGCAGTTGGACATTTTCTGTTCACAAACAAACAGGTACTTGGTCTAAAATTATTGAATGCTCTGTTCAGAAAAATCAAAAGGATTTATAAAGTCAGCACGGATAAGTATCAATTAAGAAAACCTAATTGTAAACCAACACTTGTGGCAGCTTATAAAGAGCGGTAGTTTAGTGTAGTCATGCTTAAAATGGAATTAGCCCTTATGTCAAGGCAACTGTATTCTAAAGCGAATTTTATTTCTGTTGGCATCAGTCTCAAGTTGTAAATATTCAACAGCAGACTGAATCAAATTTTGCTTAATTGTTAGAAAAATAACCACAAACTTTTTATTGATACAGAATTTGTGTCCGGTGCCACATGATAAATGCTGTGGATGCTCATAATTGCTTCTAACCTCTGGAAGTTACCCCAGGAACTGTTTCTATTTATTCATATTTAAAAAAGAAAATTAAAATGAAAAAGTTATCATTATCCGTTCGTTCCAGGTTTTTATTATTTAAAAACAATTGGGCTATTCTTTTTGTATTCGCGATGGCAATTCTTTTTGCAGGATGTAAAAAAGAGGATTTCTCATCCTGCGATAAGGATGCCGGCAAAGGAAA
>JBDTSD010000280.1:0-4593 GCA_039931355.1 Ginsengibacter sp. | reverse complement strand
CATGGAACCATGACCAGTGTTGTATGCGCCGGTGATGGCTATTTAAGTAATGGCTTATATAAAGGAATTGCCAGCGACGCCGATTTGGTATTGCTTAAAGTGCAAAATAAAGAAGGTCGAATTCCTACAGAAAATATTTGTGGAGCATTGCGATGGGTTTTAGAAAATCATAAAGAATATGACATAAGAATTGTAAACATAAGCATCAGCGATGATATAACAGGTTCATATAAAGAAAGTGAAGTTGATAAGCTTGCAGAGCAACTGATTGAAAAAGGTATTGTAGTAGTTGCTGCTGTTGGAAATGATGAAAACGGAATGATAAAGCCACCTGCAAATTCCCTGAATGTTATTGCTGTTGGTGGCATTGACGATGACAATAACCTGGACTATCCTGTTGCAAAAATGTATCATTCCACTTTTGGAAAAACAGTCGACGGGCTGATGAAGCCTGAACTTACAGCGAATGCCATCTGGATCGCCGCGCCAATTTTACCAGGAACAAAGGAGCAAGCTGAAGCAGGGACACTATATTTTTTATTGAAAGAAGAGGATAAAAATTTAAAAGAAGAATTAGCTAAATCATTTTCTAAAACAGGCCTCGATAATTCTGTTTTGCAAAGTGATGACACAACGTACATAAGAGAAGCAATTATTCAACGGGGCCGTACCTGCAAATACATTTCGTCCTATTACATGCATGTTGACGGAACATCATTTGCTGCGCCAATAGTAAGTTCTGTTATTGCTCAATTGCTACAGGTTAATCCTGAGCTAACCCCGGCGATGATAAGAACTATTCTTTTCTCAACTGCTAAACGCATCGAAGGCGTAAATGCAGAATGCCAGGGCTTTGGTGTGATACAACCGCGTAAGGCTTTGCTGCAGGTTATCCGTAGAACAAAAATCAACAAGCCCGCTTTATCGCCCAATATCAACAATGAAAAAAATACGATTGAATTCTATGCGCAAAGCGATTACGCTTCGCAAATTTCCCTGGCAGGAAATTTCAACCAATGGGCGTACGATGTATTGCTGATGGAGCCCGGAGCGGAGGGTTTATGGAAAATAGAAATTCCAATGTTGCAGCCTGGAAGATATCAATACAAATTTTTTGTTGATGAAAAAATATGGATGGAAGATGTAGAAAATCCATATCGTGAGCCTGATGGCTTTATAGGATTCAACAGCATTTTAAAAATAGAAAACTAATACAATGGCTATAGTTATTTTGAATACAATACTCATCATTGTTGCGATTTACCTCGCCTGCGGATTTGTGTTCGCGATTCCTTTTGTAATTAAAGGAGCGAATGTGATAGATGAAGGAACACATGGCGCAACCTGGGGATTCAGAATTATCATTTTACCTGCGTCCATTGTATTCTGGCCTTTACTATTAAAGAAATGGATTGCCGCCAATAAAAATAAAAACAATGATTAAGCAATTACGAAGAAGACATTTACAGATATGGTCTGCCTTATTAATATTAATCCCTGCAGGAATTGTTTCCGCAACTATTGTAATTCCGAAACAAGCGAAAGACAAAGTATTGCAACCGTCATCATCACTGAGTTTGCCCAATGTTATTAGGACAATTGATAAAGAAAATTATACGATAAACCTGAGGAGTAATTCAAATATTCTCCAACAGGTTGAATGGATAAACAAAACTTCGTTGACAACTCCAACAACAGTTCTTTATAAAACTTTTCCCGGTAAAACAGGAATCGAAGGTGCCGATCTTATCGGTAGAATTGAATCCAAAGGAGCCTATCATTTTGAATTAAGACCTGATTCAACAAGCAATTACAATTTCATATTGTACGATTTTATTCATCATCAAATTATTGATTCTATAAATTTTAAACAATGAGTGCATCTTATGTTGCCGTTGGATGGAACCGGCAAAAGAAAATATACGACTGGCTTATATTCGGGTTCTGTGTTACTTACCTGGCAATATTTATTTCGCTCAATCTGGCGTTTAATCCGCAGGTAACTTTTGAAACATTACTTGTCCGCTCTACATCAACGTTAGCCGTTTTACTATTGCATGTAATTCTAAGTATTGGCCCTCTTGCAAGAATCAATAAAAAATTTCTGCCGCTTTTATACAATCGCCGCCACCTTGGCGTTACGATGTTTTGTATTGCCGCGGCCCATGGTGTATTTGGTATCATTCATTTTCATTCTTTGGGAGATGTAAATCCAATTGTTTCTTTGTTTACATCCAATACAAATTTTGGTTCGCTTGCCAGTTTCCCTTTCCAGGCACTCGGTTTTTTTGCATTGCT
The DNA here is from genome assembly GCA_039931355.1 of Ginsengibacter sp. Classification (GTDB taxonomy): domain Bacteria; phylum Bacteroidota; class Bacteroidia; order Chitinophagales; family Chitinophagaceae; genus Ginsengibacter. The sequence continues at coordinate 2,295 of JBDTSD010000280.1, read as the reverse complement.
CATTTTCTTTTTAATGGCTATCACGAGTCACGATTTCTGGTTGCATAATCTTACGCCTAAAGTATGGAAGACATTGCACATGGGGGTTTATGTGGCTTACTTATTAATTGTAATGCATGTTATGCTTGGTGTAATTCAATATGAAACCAATCCGGTTTTTATTGTAATTCTCGCCTCGGGTTCATCAACACTTATTCTATTGCATCTTATCGCTGGCAATACAGAAGTGAAAAAGGACAATATGAAATTTGATTTATCCAAAGATGGATTTACAATGGTGTGCGACATAAATGATATTGAGGAAGATCGTGCAAAAATGTTTTGCATTGATAAAGAACGAATAGCTGTTTATAAAACCCAGGGAAAATTATTTGCAGTAAATAATGTTTGCAAACACCAGAACGGACCGTTGGGAGAGGGTAAAATATTGGATGGTTGTATAACCTGTCCGTGGCATGGCTACCAGTACCTGCCGCAAAATGGACAGTCTCCACCACCATTTAAAGAAAGAGTAAGCACGTATGATGTTAAAATTGAAAAAGATAAAGTCTGGGTTAATCCGACTGCTTACCCCGAGGGAACAGAGAGGCCCGGAGCCGTGATAGTGGTTAATTCGATTAATGAAAAATTAAAGATGCAATTATGAGTAATAGTGAATTTTATATTGGTTGGATGCCCAATGCACCCGGAAAATTTGCAAAGCATGTAAAAAAAGTTGTGCTGGTGTTAGGTGTACTTGTAATTACCATTAGTATTGTGTTGGCGTTATCTCAAAAGAAATTTGATACAGGCAATTTTGAGTTTGGAACGTTAACTGAAGTAAAAGGAATTCTTTCAAAGACGCCTGTACCAAATCTTAAAATTGTAAGTGGGAAAGATATATGGGGCAACCCAAATTATATAACCGCTGTTTTAGTAGGTTACGGAAAACATGGCGCCGATGGAATAATCAACGATCTTGAATCGGAGTATAAAACGACATTGGATAAGAAAGAAATTATCGTAAAAGGGACTTTGCTGTATAATGACGGAAAACTTATCATACAAATTGCCGCACAGGACAAGCCGTTAGTGCGTATAGGCGAAGCCGTTACTTCCGGAGACCTTGTTCCGAAAATAAAAGAGTTAGGAGTACAAAAGGTAAGAGGCGAGATCATAGATCCCAAATGCTACTTTGGTGTTATGAAACCCGGCGAAGGCAAGCCTCACCGGGATTGTGCCATTCGTTGCATTCTGGGGGGAATTTCTCCACTCATGCATGTCGTCAATGATAAGGGAGAGAGCAATTATTACTTAGTTGTTGGACCCAATGGAGAAAAAATGAATGAGTCAGTGCAGGATTATGTAGCTGAGCCAATTGAGCTTAATGCCCGCCTGGTTCAATATGATGACTGGATTGTAATGTATGTTGAAAATGAAAATCCAATTCGCCGTATTTCCTATCTCAGCATGATTAAAAAAGATGGCGGGATAATGGATTGCAATAGTAGCTGCTCAAAATAAAGAAGCAATTAACCATTTTATGTTGCTTCTAAAAAGAACCAACATATACATAAGGTTGACTTGCTTACCTGTACATCGTTTCGTATTCCAAAACACTTTGTTCAATAAAATATTTTTCTCTGTCTGACATTGTAACCTCAATTTCATCCACAATGTCTATCGCTACGTCTTTTTTATTTTTCAAAGGAAATAGCTTTTGCGAAAAATCACTTTTAATTATAGAAATTTTATTGGTATCATACCCGAACGTTGCATTCGCATCATTCATAGAATTAAGAACAACCATATTAAAATTTTTCTTAACCAATTTTCCAATGGCCTGTTTGTGTTCATCATTTGTTTCCAACGCAAACCCTACTGAAATTTGCGCTGGTGATTTTATCTTCCCAAACTCATAAGCAATGTCAACATTCTTTACCATTTTTATGGTGAAGGAAGATGCTTCTTTTTTTATTTTTTGTTTTGAAACAACCTCAGGACGGTAATCAGCCACAGCTGCCGCGAATACTGCTACATCCACTTTTTCAAAAAAACGACAAGCCGCCAAATCCATCTCTATCGCGGAATTTACCTTTACAAGTGTAAGCATAGGATGCTGAAGTTCCAGGTGAACCGGCCCTGATACTAAATAAACTTCAGCGCCGCGGTGCAGCAACTCTGCTGCGATTGCGTAGCCCATCTTGCCGGAGGAGTAGTTGCTAATATATCTTACAGGATCAATAGCTTCCCTGGTGGGTCCGGCTGTTATTAATATTTTTTTGTTTTTGAATGGATTATTTTTCATAACAATAA
>JBDTSD010000279.1:0-4605 GCA_039931355.1 Ginsengibacter sp. | reverse complement strand
GTAATACGATTCTTGCAGAAGGCTTACCTGATGAGTCACATGTTGCAAGCGTCATGGCATTGGGTTCAACAATATTATTTTGGATTGCTTCATTCCACCAGCTTTCAAATTGCAACATTGGGTTGCTATCTACATCTTTTTCTGAAAGCGAGCGCAGGCGGTAGTCTCTTCTCAGGCTTTGAATATCTTTATTTTCAGGCATGTCTTTTTATTAAATTATAAACTGAATAACAAACAAATTTAGCGAAGGTTGAAGTATGCATCGCCCGATTTATTTTGTGTTAGAAAACAATAAACAATCTGGAAACAAGATTGTATATCTTACTTCAGGTAACATCAACACATAGCATTCTTTAGTTTAATAAATTTTGAAAATAAAATTTCAATGAATAATTCTTCGTCCGTAGTTAAAAAAATTTATTTAACCGTTTTTGCAATTGCTGTATGGGTTGCTCTTGCAGGCCAGTTATACCTTATAATTCAGAACAGAACTGTATCAGTAATCTCAACTATTATTCGGTATATAAGTTTTTTCACCATTCTTACCAACCTGCTTGTGGCGTTATGTGTACCCACCCTTTTGCAAAAGAGAAATGATAACGGGATGAATTTTTTTTCACGGCGCAAAACCATCACAGCAATTGCCGTTTACATTACAATAGTCGGGCTTGTATATAATTTGGTTTTACGATTTCTATGGCAGCCACAGGGTTTACAATTGGTGGTAGATGAACTATTACATAGTGTCGTGCCCCTTTTATTTGTCTTTTATTGGCTGTTCTTCGTACCCAGTGCTGGGTTGAAGGCGAAGGATATTTTACCGTGGCTTCTTTATCCTTTGGCATATCTTATTTACACTTTAATAAGAGGAGCAATCACAGGCCTGTATCCTTATCCATTTATTGATGTAGTGCAGCTTGGTTATAACAAAGTTTTATTCAATAGTGGAGTGTTGGTGATCGTGTTTGTAATTTTTTCTTTGTTATTTGTTTGGATGGATAGTTTAAAACGCACTAACAGTTCAAGGCTTGCTGCCTGATTATTTTTTCTTTGATTCCCATAAATTATACCTGATAAAAATTTGGAGCGAACTATTTTTCTCTTCCTGTTTCTGTCCGCCCGGAAGTTGAAACTTTATGTATGGTTCCAAACCGAATGAATACCTGGCTCCAAATGAAAAGTGTTTTAACTGGTATTGCATTTCTATTATTGCCTGAAAATATGAGCTCACAAAATTGCTATCTGGTTTTGTGGTATTGAAGATTTTTTTCATTTGCAATGTATCAACTTGGGTAATATTATTTGCTTCCTTTATTTCCTGTTCAATTACAGCACTGGTAAATTTATTCCATGTAAAACCTAAGCCTGTTGAGAAATGCGGAAGTACAAAATAATTAAAGCTTACAGGCAATTGATGATAATAAGTTTTTTTCAAACGATTAGATGTTGTTTTGGTATTGATATTAAATGAATCCACAATCTTTTGCTGGAAGTATAAAACTTCTTTATTGTATTGCGGCGCTCCATACCTTAATTCGGTTTGTACACACCATTTTTGATCTTTATAAATTCTAAAATATATTGAAGGAATATAATCAGCCAGAGTGCCTTTTCTTCCTAATGAATTATACGGAACAAATTTTTGTCCGTTTACCGGTACAAGCTGGTGCAATGCAATACCGCCACCAAAATAGATTGACCTCTTCGATGAAGAATCCTTTTTCGGCTTCTTGTAATTATTCTCTGGTTCTTTAAATTCTTTTGCGGCGATAGTCGAATCGTTAGATTTTTTTATTGTGCTATCAATAGCTGAAACATTAGCCTTATCCTGTGGCGTAATAGTTTCCGCACTAACATTTCTGTTAGCGGAAGAGGAGTTAGTTTTTTGTTCATTGGTTGAGGCTTCACTACTTGTATAATCCTTTGTTTTCAGGACATTTTTTTGATTGAATTTTTTATTTACTCTGCGCCTCCGATTTATATTTTGAGGGTTCTGAATCGCTGATTCTGTAGTAACACTCTTCTTTTTGACCCATCTTATCTTGTCTAAATCCTTTTTATTTGTAGTTATTAATGAGTCACCGTAAACACGCTTTTCTATTTGATGATTTGTTGAATCATTCTTTCCAACTATTATTGAGCCTGTGGATGCCTGCTTCATTAGTGAATCTTTAGCATCTATTTTATCCGGGATATTTTGATGGCTTCCTACATTTATTTCTTTTGAAGAAACAATGTCTTTTTCTTTTTTATTAAATACTAATTTATCCGGCCTTATTATAAAAAATAAAATAATGGCCAATAGCATAATTAAAGCTCCGTAGCCGAAACATCCCTTAAGAAGTGGCGGAACAATACCTCCGTCGTCATCATCCCGTTCCAGCTTTTGTTTCATGTCTTCCCATGAAACATTTTCATCTGGCAAAGGCAGATCATTTAGTTGCCTGGATAATTCTTCTTCGTATGGTAACCTTTCATTCATTGATTTATATTCTCTTCATTTATCATTTGTTGTAAATTTTTTCTTGCTTCACTTAAATGCCACTTACTCGTTCCGTCACTTATTCCTAAAAGATTAGCTATCTCTTTATGACTATATCCTTCTATTACAAAAAGATTGAATACAGTTTGCGTAGCTGGTGCAAGCTTTCTTATAAGATGGAGCAAATGCGCAGACTTCATTTTTGAAATTACTTCGGGGCTGATGTGTACATCAATAGCATCCGTTAACTGGGCCTCTTGAATAATTTTTTGTTTTGATTTGATGTGATCAAGACAACCATTGATGATAATAGTGCGCATCCATGTATAGAATGAGGCCTGCGCCGGTTCATACTTTTGAATGTTTTTAAAAACTTTATAGAAGCCGGTGTTTAATACATCCATTGCATCTGTTTCATTTTTAGTATAGCGAAGGCAAAGGCTCATCATTACCCTGTAGAAGTTCCTGTACAACTTCTCCTGGGCCTGCCGGTTACCGGCCTTGCAGCTATTGACGATGTCGTCTATATTTTGTTCTTCACTTGCCAAATAAATTTTTTCAGCTTTGCATTTTTATTTTGATACTTTATAAAGTTTGAAAAAAGACTTTGCAATCAGTAATTTTTTCTTAGCCGGAACGAGCAAGTGATTTTATGAACGGGCGTAGTAATTAATGAATCCGTAAATTTTCCTAAAAAGTTTCCTTCATAAAAGTCGCCGATATTTTGAGGGTAATTCGTTACAGTTAGAGTAAAGGGTTTAATTAATTTCATATTTACAAATGGGTTAGAAGAGCAATTGTTTAAAGGAAATATTCCTTTGCTATTATTATGACTAAAATCAAAGTTTATAAAATTTCCTTGTCCATCGCCCCTTACGTATGTCGTAGATAAGGGCGTAGGGCCAGGATATGAATAGACAAGTGCAGAATCGCCGGCACTCATAGATAGATTATAATCGGTACCGTCTATATTATAATTAATGAATTCTGATGAAGAATTGCCACAAGCAGAAATACTTCCTGCATCCATATCCGATGATGTAATTGAAAGGGTAATTGTTTGTCCTTGTTGTTGAGACAAATTATCAACGCAGGTGATCTGAAAATCTGACGAGGCTTGCTGACAATTTACAAACGTTGTTGTAAAATTCCCATTGTTATCTGTTGCCGCATATCTAAGAATATTGTCGTAATAAATTATTGCATATCCATTAGAAACGTTTGCGTTATTGCAGTCTATTATTTTACCGTGTATAGTAGTGATATAAACTCCGGCATTGGTAACGGTAATGGTTCCAAGATCAGTATTCTGTGAAAATGGCCCGATACCCTGAGAATATATAGGCATACCACACGGGCCAACTACGTTGAGGGTCAAATTTTTATTTGCAGGAACCATAGCCGTTAATTGACCCAACGAATCAGTCCAGCCATGACCCATTCCAATTGAATCGCTTCCGTTATTATCAGTATTTATTGACACATTTGCATATACCAACGGAGCGCCGCTTTGGCTTTTTAATATCATTGAAAGCACAATTGCCGGTCCGCTGAAATCAGCATTCCAGTATGAAAAATGTTTCACTTCTCCCACGTACGTTGTTCCGGATTTTGTTGCAGTTCCTTCTTCTTTCCAAAGCCCTGTGTGTTCATCAATGTACCAAAGACTAATGGAAGATGGCGCTGATGATTGTAATGATGCAGGAATTGCTATAGTAAGTTTTGCGGTATTGTTCTTTGCGATTTGTAATTTTTCACCGGAGGCAGACTCAAGCTCAACAGCCAGCATGCCGAAAGATTTTAATACAACTCTTTTATTGTCTTTATCATTTGCCATAAAAGAACCCGGAACACTTTCATTTATATCTGAAGCCGCAGGATCAATATAATGGGCATAAACATTTACCTTTCCATTGTAAGAAGACCCGTCAGACTTCTTAATAAATCCGTTTGCAGGAAGTGAAACTTTTGATCCATTGGAAAAGGCGATATCCCCGCCACTTGCTCCATCAACAGACCCCGCCAGTGTTTTCTTTATTAGTTTTATGGCAACCTGGTTAACGCCTGACGTTGCAGTAAAAGTGCGGTAGCCTGTAAAGTAGCCTGGTTTTGTAGCAGTCACC
>JBDTSD010000278.1:0-4705 GCA_039931355.1 Ginsengibacter sp. | reverse complement strand
TTTCAACCATTATAATTGAAGCTTGAAACTGCCGAAGATGCCAAAGCGGTTAACGCTATTCAAAGGTAGTGACGTCGGTAAAAGGCGCCATACAAAGTCTAAGCGAAAAAGTTTAAAAATATTATCAATACCTGTTCCGGCTTCAAGGTATAGTTTACCATCTAATGAGTGGAAAGAATAATTGCCCACATAATTTAATAACTTATTACTATTACTTAAACTTCCCGTAACTCCCTTCACATCCCAAAACTGCCGGAACTTTAGTTTGCGGGTTAAAGGAATAAAACGGAACAAGCCATTGCCGATATTATGTTCAATTGCAAATCCCGCATAACTGTCACTGACATATTCATATCGGTTCATCAGGTTGAATGCATATTTGTTATAGTAGTACACTTCGTTTCCGGGATGCACTTCGAGAAATACATACGGCAAGGTTCCAAATACCTTCCCCGCATAAAAATTATAATCCAATGTACCTAAAGGAGCAATTGAAATTTGATCGCTGATGCTTCCTGAAATCTTTTGATAATTATAGTTACTGTTAAGTACTCCTTTTATTCCCTGTGTAAATTCTACCTCCGCAATTGGGTAGGGACTTCCAAGGCTATACCTGAAAAAATTTGTGGCATAAAACTTTTCAAGATAGGCAAAGCGAATTTTTACAGAACCCACTGTAGAATTAAAAGGGTCATTGCTTTTTACCGGAAAATATATTTTTGAAGGGATGCCAATTAAAGGATTGTATATTTTATTTCGTAAAGTAATGGTAGCCGAAAGCCCGATCTTACTATCCTTAAAATATTGCAATTGCTTTTCTTCACGCGTAATAAATTTATATGGAATGCCGTGTTTACGAATGGCGACTGCCAAAATATTATCACTGCTGATATCACTATTATAATTTTGACTAAAATCCAAATCATTAGAATAAGAGGCATACAAAGATTGCCATGGATTAAGTTTAATCAACAATAACGCTTCGGCTTTCCCTTTAAATTTTTCATCCGAAAATCCATAAGCCAGGTAGCCATGCAGGTATATGCGTTTGCTGAATTTTACGTTAGTGCCTAAATCAAATCTTACTCTTGTTCCTTCTAAAGAATCGCCGCTGATCCAGCTAAACCACGGCCCGATTTGAATTTTCCCAATGTTTTTATAGCCCGTTGTTATAAAATAAAGTGTTCTATAATATTTTTTATAGGCCGGTGAGTTTTGCAAAGAATCCACCATCACATAGATCCCTCTTTCATTCTTAGACAATGGTTCCATCCTTGCGCTGTCCCAGTTAAGACTACCCTGATCCCTTGCACCAGCGGGCACTTCCACTTCTTCTGTGACTTTATTTTTATTTACTATCGAGGCAATCTCATTTGTATTGATCCTTACCTGGTCGTAATTCGTAGTTTTCCGGGCGATAAAGCCGGGTGCTTTATTCCCAATCGGGTTAAGATTTACGACGAATTTATCTTTACTTAAAAACCAGGTACTGTCATTTATCAATTTAAATTCCTGCACCAGGCTTAGTTTATCTACAAAATTGATATTGGCTTCCTTGTTTATATGAAGAATAATTTTTTGAATGGCAAAGGTAGAGTCATGTACCCAACAGTCACCCGTAAACGTATTTTGTCCTTCTCTTCTTGGAATAAATACCAGGTGAAAAAATTTGCGACCCGCCACTCTTTGTGTATCTGCCAAACGATAATCATAATACGAATCGCCATTGTTGCTTAGCGGGCTGATAAATTTTTTATCAAAGACAGGAATGAAATTGTCGTAAACTATAATGTTCTGGTAAAGGCCGCCCAGGTATTTTGTAATACTTTCATTTTTAATTCCGCTTATTTTATTGGCAATAATTACCTCCCGGGTTTTGTGTGGATTTTTTTGAAAGTAAAAATCAGAAAGGGTTTCCGATAAAAAAGTTGGCAAGATGGGCTTCTCTTCGGAAGTGGAATCCACATTGCTTAAAATGAAATTAAAAGGCTTTAATAATTTACTCTTCTCAAGCCTTTGCTTATTGATATTATTGATATCGAGCTCCAGCTTATTATAAATGCGATAGGTAAAATTTTCATTTTTAAAAATATTATTGCTGTCTTTGTGCGCAACAATTTTTTTCCACAGATACCAGCCCCGGCTATGTTTTGTTTTTATTATAACCTCTGCATTTGCTTTGCCTGCCTGTAATGCCGCCACCAGATTAATAGTATCCGGTTTAGCTGGTATTTTAAAATAATAAGTCTCGTAGCTGATGCTTGAAATTACCAGCGTATCAGAAGGCCAATTATTAAATTCAAAGTAAAATGCGCCTGATGAATCGGTTGCCTTTCCGATAGAAGTATTTTTAAATGTTACGCTTGCAAAAGGAAGGAACTCATCTGAATGGCCATCCTTCACAAATCCTTTCAGAACTTTTGTTTGCGCTACAAGATTTACCTGGACAACAGAAATTAATGTCAGCAGGAGAAAGATTAATTTTTTCATTGATGAAAGTATAGGGCAAATACATCTGCAAATTATATTTCATCGATCAATCAAATTGTCGGGTAAATGACTTAGAGCTGGGCTTTCAAATTCTCCAGGTATGTATAAAGTCCGTAAGATTGGGTACTATATCTACCATCGCACAAGGACCCATGAAATGAAAGGAAAGATAATTCCAAAGATCAATGCAACACTTAGGACGTCTTCTAGTGGATTTTGGAATAAAAAATGTAAACCAGCAATGGCAGAACAATAAATTAATATGAAACCGATGAAGTATTTATTTGCGAACAACTCCTTTAACTTCATAAAGCAATTATTTACGCAAACCTATGAATTATTGTAAACCTTCAAAACAGGCTCACGCAATGTTTTCCCTCTTTTAGAAGTAATAAATTCCAACACGTCCGCAAGTTCACAAGGCTTCACCCAATTATCCGGGTTGACGTCTGGCATATTTTTCCTGTTGAGCTCTGTATCCAGTGTACTTGGGATGACAACGGTTGCCGTAACATTTTTCCCTTTCGCCTCTTCATTGAGATATTCCGCTAATTTAAAAAGCAAGGATTTTGTCAAACCATAAGCCACCAAATTCTTTCCGTCAGCAGCGTTTAATGCTGGCCGTGAGCCAATAAATACTAACCTTCCATTCTCATTCTCCATCATGTGCTGAAATAGTGGACGTGTGACATAATAGGCAGTTTCAAAATTCAATGAAAATTGCTTTTTCAAATCATCGCCATTTGTGGCAACAATGTTTCCCATTGCAAAACCACCCACAAGCATTAAGGCCGCATCAACTTTTTTATGTTGTTCTATTATGTTTTGAATAAACGAAGTTGTTTCTGCTTCATTAGTAAGATTCACAACTTCTACCTGCAGGTTCTCGTCTATAGGCATATCTTTTTTCATAGCTTCATTTGCTACAGTTGCAATAACATAATAGCCCGTCTCTAAAAAAAATTTGGTGACAGCGGACCCCAAATTTCCATTGGCTCCTGTAATAATAACCGTACCCGGAGAATATTTTGTGTTCATTATTTTTTCTTTTGTAAGCATTCTTTAAAAAATTTATTGCCAGGTGAATCTGCTACCTGTATTCACTCTTATTTTATACAGGCTTGTATGAGCGGTGAGGTATAAAGTTTTTCCATCTTCATCACCCCAGGCCATATTTGCAGGGCGTTCAGGCGTTACGATTTTTCCAAGAAGTTTTGCATCTGGCGATAGTATCCATAAACCACCGGGTGCCGATACATATAAGTTACCTTCTTTATCAACCTTCATTCCATCAAGGGCTTCATCATCTTCCGTCAGATTCCAGTCGAAGAATACTTTACCGTTCTTTAAAGTGCCATCGGGCTGTACTTCATATCGCCATAATGTTTTGGTATGATGAATGTCACGAATGTCCCCAGTTAGTAACATAAAAATATTTTTCATCGGGAGAAAACGCCAGGCCATTCGGACCTCCTAAGTCTTTACTCACTAACTGCACTTTGCCGTTCTTTATCATAAACACACCCGAGTAATCGAGTTCTTTTCGTTTATCATTGAAGAAATTGGGTAAACCATACGGAGGATCTGTAAAATAAGTGATGCCGTCACTTTTTAATACAATATCATTAGGGCTGTTGAATCTTTTGCCATCAATCTTATCAGCCAAAACGGTTACAGGACCCTTCTTTTCATAGCGTATCACACGCCTGTTTCCATGTTGGTCAACAATCAATCTTCCTTCTTTAGAGTAACTTCAAATCTTGCATGACTGAAACGTACACCGATGGTCCAAGTTCCATATACCATACGTGAGAGAGTAACTTCAAATCTTCCATGACTGAAACATAAGGCTACGATCGCTGCCACGGCAATCAGTGGTGTGAGAGTAACTTCAAATCTTCCATGACTGAAACAGGATCAGTTGAAACAACAATGTCATATCCATGTGAGAGAGTAACTTCAAATCTTCCATGACTGAAACTGATGCCAGTGTAAATCTCTAACCGTACATCAGGTGAGAGAGTAACTTCAAATCTTCCCTGACTGAAACTTAAAGGGAGAAGGATCAATCTCTGCAAAACAAGAGCTCTAAACTTAAATTTGTTGAAGAATTAATGAAGAAAAATATTTAATAAAATATTATCTGCGAACGGATGGGTGTTTTTAACCCAGTTATCTTCATTGCCGAGCCATTGTGAGGATAATACCTTTTGCG
>JBDTSD010000277.1:0-4714 GCA_039931355.1 Ginsengibacter sp. | reverse complement strand
CTTTGGGACAAGCGATACCAGGCTATGCAAAAGGCAGTGCAGTTGGGGGTGTGAACTTTAAAAAATTAGTATTGGTAGTGGTATTGAATCAATAATTATTGTCGGCAGTATTTGCGCAGCAGGATTAAATGTAATACGTATTGCGCAAGACCGATTTAAGACGTTGAAAATCAAAAGAGATGTTTTTTAGGAGAAAAGTTGGAATAGTGCGTACTTTCGGAAATACAGACGTTACCGGCAATACTCATGACAGAATATAGAGTGACCATACCAGACGAGAAACCTCGGATCATTGAATTTATACAAGAAAATTTTCCCGGAATAGCTTATGTTAATCGCTCACTAATAGATTTTCAGCCCAAGGAAGTTTTTTGCTGGCATCTTTCAATTATGCTTGACATTCAAGACACAGTTGAAAATGGAATGCCCTCGAAAAAAGAGCAAGAGTTATTGAATGAATTTGGTGAGATATTAGACACAAACATAAGGGGGCAAGACAAAGAAAAACCAAATGCTCTTTTCCTTGCTCGAATTACCTGGAATAAGACACGAGAACTAATTTGGAGAGTTTATAATCCAGATCTTGCAGACAATTATTTGCATCAAATTATTTCTGATAACTCCTCACCTCGACCGTTTGACTACCGAATTGACCCAGACAAGGACTGGAAATTAGTCGAATGGCATTTAACAAACTAACACAACGCCACTGCCGGTAACCATGGTGTTTGCTGCTATGCTGGAGACGAATAAATATTCATCTTTTGTTGGCTATCAGCAGCAGTTCGGTCAGACGTAATTCTGTTGAGCTTTTGTACTTATCTTCATCATCAGTAATTTTATTGGGTTGCGGTTGCTAGACTGACGGAACACGGAATAGCAGCAAAGCAGCAAGCCCTATCGTTAGCTACAATTTTTTGACATCTCTACGTTTATTGAATAGCATTTATGAGCAATAAAAACTTATTGGACTTGTAAGACATTTTTTTTGAGGCTCTAGAATATCCCCAATTTGCTCGACCAAATTTCTTTCTAAATAAGCAAAATACTACAAACTGGCCGAGAGGTGTTTATTTAACAGCCTTAAATGAAGTGTACCATCATTGCAAGTCTGTGCTGCAAATGCATTTCAATGCACAAAAGCGAAAATCGGAAGGCATGAAACTTGAGGATTTTAAACTCTCCATAAAAGACCTTGTAGGGATTGAAAATAATAAACTTGTTAATTTAGAAACTCTTGACTCCTTATTCTATTCATTACAATACATACCGTACTTTGACCGAAGTCAAAAAAATTATACGCCATTAGAAATAATCTCGTTCGTAGAAATGGCATTAATTTTTATCAAAAGTGAATATTACGAACAAACTAAAAAGACAACAAATCCCCTGCCTAGACCAAGGACAAAAACTTATTTTACTTACTTAATTGCACAAGACGGTCCATTTTTTGATTTCCCTAAATTCAAAAATGCATTTCGAGAATTATTATATTCAAGTAAATATTCTGCAAAAATAGAAAAGCTTTTTATCTCATTTCATAAAGCGGCAGTTGAAATAGTAAAATTATGGAATGAAGAAATATATTTCATTGAACAAAAGGCTCATTCAGATGAAAATAAATTTCAAACAGAAAGAGTTCGAGTAGAATTTCATGCTGACAGCTTAAAACAAACTTGGTGGTCAGATGAAAAGATGTTTGATAACAGTGTTCCTCATGAATTTTTCTTGAACCAAAATTTTGCTTCCTTAGCTGCAAAAATTGCAAACTTGATTAACGGAGAAATCATACACGGAAGTGCAATAAAAATAAAGGAAGTAAAAAAAATATTTATTAATGACTTTATTGAAGGAATACAGCATCTACAACTTCAAAACGAAAGTGAAGTTTCTGTAAAAAATATTATTGATAAAAAATTACTTGAAGCACCTTTTAGAACTTATTTTTCAACTTGGTTTAAGGCTAGAATGTATGACCCAAATAGCGAATCACTTAGAGGAACCAAACATATTGACTTAAAAATTGAACATCCATCTATCGAAAAGAAAATTATTGAATTTAAAGGTTGGTGGAATCCCAAAAAGCGTCAACTCATATTCCAGTTGTTTAATTACTTGACCCAATTTGATGGCGAAGGGTATATTTTTATTATAAATCACTCCGGAAAAGAAATTCAAGATGAGTATCAAAAACTTATTGCGAAAGCAGAAACTGGTTATTTAAAAGGCTCATGGAAAGTTATAAGATATAAACGTAGCAATTTTTATTACTACTTATCACAACACAAACTTGAAACTCAAAGTGTCAAGGTATTTCACCTAATTTTTAATATACAAAAGCCAAAGAAAGTGCATTAAAAACTTCAGCCAACAAATAAGACTTCGTCGGGCACGTAGTGCCTCCGATGAAGTCCAATGTTGTACGGAACCGGTGTTTGATCTTGAAGGGACTATGGGTTTTGAGTTGAAAGGATGCGTACGATGCGGTTAAGAAAATAGTGTTTTCGTTTAAGGAAAGCCGTTAGATATTGATAAACGTGGCATTGATTTATATGGTTTCCCTTATTTCTTCCGACTATAAAGAAAGTTCCTTACCGCAAGTATGCATCAAAGCCTTAGCCAGGCGTGCTCGCATTTAGACGGACAAGTCGTGCTATGTAATAATCACTAAATCCAAACGAAGCTATTAGTTCTTATCTCAAAGAGATTTGTAATCAGGTCTATTTTAATTTATTTAGAACAGTAAATTATATTGATGTGTTTATTCGGGAAGAATATATGGCCCACAAGTATAACTCATACATTTTTTGCTTATAATTTTTATCGGGTATGTGTTGAATCAAAATCTTATTTTAGTATTCATGCTTATTCATGCTTAGTTATTTCAAAGGAACCCTTACGGAGCAACCATGGATAGCGTTGCATTCTGTTTTAAAGATGCTTAGGATAGGAAAGTGAGGCTGATATAATAATTATTATTTAAAAAAACGAAGATGAAAATTAAACCCTTCTTATTAATCGTTGCCTTAATAGGCCTGATGAGTTGCAAAACCACTCAACTGATACACTCTTCAACGCCCGGAAATGAAATGTTTAAAGTGGCAATACTATACCCAAACGGAGAAGGAAAAAATTTTGACATGAATTATTATGAGAAAAAACATATGCCTATGGTGGCTAAATTTTTAGGCAACAATTTAAAGTTTTACGAAATTGATAAGGGCATAGCCGGCAGAACGCCAAATGATAAAGTACCTTATTTGGCTGTTGGTTATTTTTACGTAAAGGATGTTGCAGAATATAATAAAGCGGTAGGACAAAACAGAGATACAATAATCAGTGACTTTAAAAACTATACAAACATTCAGCCTGTTATACAGATAAGTGAAGTGAAGCAATTGGGTTTCAATAATACAAAATAATGAATAGAAAGAGGATTTTGACTCATTGGAAGGCTTGCTTGCCTTTGTTGGTATTATGACCGGCAAACTACAAAAATCTTGTTGGTGAAAGCACCAGGGGCTGAGGGGATTACCAGTTTTATTAAGTCAATAATTAGTGCTGGCCGTTCGCTTATAATTTCTTTGCAGGTTGCCTGTTAATTCTTCTGCAAAAAATCGTAAAACCTTTTTTATATATCTTGTAAACTGTAGCTTTAGTTGAAGCCAATTAGCTATCAAACTAATCCTTTTGCAATGAAAAAAAATATACTCCTCCTAACACTTCTTGCATTTTTAATTTCCTGCAGTTCAACTAAAAATTTTTCCGGCGAAAAAATCAGCGATGCCGCTTTGCACAACACGATGCAGGCGCTTAATAAAAATCCGGAAGATGAAAACGCAAGGCAAGCACTTCCTGCTTTATATGCTGACGTACAACATGTCCATTTATCAAACATTAAAAAATTAAAGGCAAAGAACAAGGATCGTTCTCCTTACTGGATGGATATAATTGCTGAATATCAATCGTTGCAGAATGCATATAATTTAATAACAAATTCCGTTGCTGTACACTCAATAGTCGCCCCTGTTAATTATGAACTTAGTATAACGAAAATAAAAGAAGAGGCTGCAAAACATTATTATCAATTGGGTGAGTCGTTGTTGCGTAAAGATGGAAGAATGAATGCACAGAAAGCGCTGGATTATTTCACGCTTTGTAATTATTATGTTCCGGGGTATGATGGGGTAAAATCTAATTTAGATGTTGCTTATACAAGAACTGTTACAAACATCGTAATAGACCCCTTGGAAGATCATTCCCGCCATGGCAAGGTTAATGTCGGTGACAAAGAATCTGTTTCATTTGGCGATCTATTCCAGGAAGATTTAAAAGCAAAGTTGCAGGAAGATTATTTGAACAGTATAAAGCCGGTTGCTTTCTATACAGATAAAGAGGCCGCAGCAAATAATATCAAGGCAGACATGGTTATCAGTTTAGATTTACACGCCATGGATGTTGCCTTATCCTCATCTTCTTCTTCCGTCATTGTAAACAACACCCCGGCTGCGCCCGGAGGATATGTTGCAGAAAATATTGTAACTTATAATCGACCCTGTAGATGGTGTGGGAGTTGGGCCTCAGCCATTGCATCCACAATCTTTCGGCAACAACGATGTATTTACTTACCCTCCCACACCTTCTGCGCCGAGGGCAATATATAGCGCTAACCATAACAATCCCGATTTTTTTATGAAGGGTATTTTATCAGTAA
>JBDTSD010000276.1:0-4788 GCA_039931355.1 Ginsengibacter sp. | reverse complement strand
AATGCATTTTATAAAGATGAAAATAAAGTGAGCGAATGGAAGAGCGACCTCACAACTATGAAACCGGGTATTCATGAACGTAAGTGGGAGATTGATTCACTCTGTTATCCTGTTCGCCTTGCACATCAATATTGGAAACTCACCGGAAATTCAAACGTGTTTGACAAAAACTGGGAGGAATCAATTGCATTAATTGTAAAGACTTTTAAGGAACAACAACGGAAAGAAGATCATGGGCCGTATACCTTTCAACGTACGACAGCATGGGCAACTGATGGTGTTCCTTTAGCAGGCTATGGTTACCCCGTGAAACCCGTAGGGCTTATCTGCTCAATGTTTCGCCCAAGCGATGATGCTACTTTATTCCCATTTTTAATTCCGTCTAACTTCTTTGCTGTTGTGAGTTTAAAGCAGGCAGCAGAAATGGTGAGTGCTATTCATAAGAATGCAGCACTTGCTAAAGAATGTGACGACCTTGCCAATGAAGTGGAGGCAGCGCTTCATAAGTATGCCATTATCACCACAGGTCAATCCGGCAAAATCTATGCTTACGAAGTCAATGGTTTTGGAAGTTATAATTTAATGGATGATGCAAATGTACCGAGCCTTTTATCCTTACCTTATTTGAATGCTCTAAAAACAAGTGACCCGGTTTATGAAAGCACAAGAAAATTTGTGTTATCATCTAACAATCCTTTTTTCTTTAAAGGCACAGCAGGCGAAGGTATTGGCGGCCCACACGCAGGAATGGATATGATATGGCCGCTTAGCATTATTATGCGCGGACTAACGAGCACGAATGAAGCAGAAGTAAAAAAATGTTTGAGTATGCTTAAACATTCCAATGCAGGCACAGGCTTCATGCATGAATCATTCAATAAAAATGACGCCTCAAATTTTACCAGGAAATGGTTTGCGTGGGCAAATACATTGTTCGGCGAATTGGTGCTTCACACATCAGAGAAATATCCTGCTGTTTTGAAAAGCAAGTTTGCCTGATAAAAATCATAATACTGATAGATGGAATTAATCAGCAATGAATAATCTTTTATGAAAAAAAATTCCCTGCTCTTTGTCATCATTCTCTTTATTGGTGTTTTTTGTAAAGCGCAAAAAAATGACATCGATGTGATCGCTTATTATACCGGCGGCCCTGATAATATTGACAGCTTTGCAATTGACAAGCTCACTCACATCATCTTTAGTTTTGCTCATCTGAAAGGGAATGAATTATATATTAAGAATGCTGCTGACTCTGCGCTAGTCAAAAAGCTTGTAGCGCTCAAAAAAGGAAATCCCGAAATAAAAATCATGTTGTCTTTGGGGGGGTGGGGTGGTTGCCAAACATGTTCGGATGTGTTTTCTACCAAACGTGGCCGCCGGGAATTTGCAAAATCTGTGAAGGAAATCAATAATTATTTTGGGACAGATGGGCTTGACCTCGATTGGGAATACCCCGCCATTAGTGGGTTTCCCGGCCATCGTTATGTTCCCGAAGACAAGACAAACTTCACAGCGCTTGTGATAAAACTTAGAAAAAAGCTGGGTAGAAAGAACGAACTAAGCTTCGCTGCCGGTGGTTTCAAACGCTACATGGAACAATCGATTGAATGGAAAAAAGTGATGAAAAAAGTAGATCGTGTAAATCTTATGAGCTACGATCTCGTCAGCGGTTTTTCAACAGTTACTGGGCATCACACGCCTTTGTATTCGACCTCGCAAAATCCGGAATCAGTTGACAATGGGGTAACGTTACTGTTGCAGCGGGGAGTGCCTGCTAAGAAAATTGTAATCGGCGCTGCATTCTATGGCCGCATGTTTGAAAATGTGCAGGACTCCATCACAGGTCTATACCAGCAGGGAAAATTTAAGGCCGGTATTTCGCATAAGAATTTTTCTCTTATGCTTTCGCCAGACAGTGGCTTCGTTTCACATTGGGACAGCACGGCTAACGCTTCCTATTTATATAATCCTGGAAAAAATTTGTTTGTAACCTACGATGATAAAAGGTCTGTTGGGCTTAAAACGAAATATGTGATAGATAAAAGATTGGGTGGAATAATGTTTTGGCAGCTTCGCGATGATGCTTATGAGGGCGGGCTTCTTGAAGCTATTGACGATGTAAAAGACAATTATATCAAGGAGAATTGAGGAGAAAGCCCGAACTTTATAAGCAATAAAAGGTAGGGAAGTAAAGCAACGATTGCAATTATTTCAATAAAACCGCCTACTAACGGTGTAGCATAACCGGCATAAATATGAGAAGAAAATTATTATATGTTGTCATTGTATGTTTTTCCGTAGTATGCACCTGGGTATCCTGCATGCAAAGCGAAGATAGCAGTGAGCCTGCAATGCCCGAAGTTGTTAGCTATAATTTTCACATACGCCCCATCTTATCCGATAAATGTTTTAAATGCCACGGCCCTGATGTGAGTAAGCAGGAAGCAGGCCTGCGGCTTGATTATGCAAAATTCGCTTATGCTCCTTTAAAGGAAATGAAAGGCGCCTTTGCCATAGTTCCCGGCAAGCCGGAAGAGTCAGAATTGTTCAAGCGGGTATCTTCTACCGATTCATCTTACATGATGCCTTTGCCTGAAGCACATCTTGGCGCATTGACTCCTTATCAAATAAAACTTTTTAAGAAATGGATAAAGCAGGGTGCAAAGTATGAAACGCATTGGGCCTTTATTCAGCCGAAGAAAAATCCGTTGCCTGCTATAGGGGATAAGACATGGCCAAAAAATGAAATTGATTATTTCACTATGGCTAAGCAGCAGGAAGCAGGATTAAAACACAACCCTGAAGCTGATAAAGAAAGACTACTAAAAAGGGTCTCATTGGATCTTACAGGTTTACCGCCGTCAGAAGAAATGATGAATAAGTTTATGGCGAACAATGCTCCAAACGCCTATGAAGCTGTTGTTGATGAATTGTTGGCAACGCCTCAATATGGTGAGAAGATGGCGTTGCATTGGCTGGATGTAGGCCGCTACGCCGATAGCTATGGCTACCAGGATGACAATGTGAGAACGCAATGGCCCTGGCGCGATTGGGTAATTCATTCCTTCAATGAAAATCTGCCTTACGATAACTTTCTTACCTGGCAAATTGCCGGCGATATGTTACCCAATGCAAATAAAGAGGAAATTCTTGCCACGGCATTTTTTAGAAATCATAAGTACACGGAGGAGGGTGGAATAATCCCCGAAGAATATCGTGTAGAATATAATATTGATAAAACAAAAACATTCGGCAGGGGAATTATAGGATTAACAGTTGAATGCGCACAATGCCATGATCATAAATACGATCCCATCTCTCAAAGAGAATACTACCAGCTTTTTGCTTTTTTCAACAATAGTAAAGAAGAAGGTTTTGAAGGAGATGTAAGTGTATCAAAGCCTGCAAAAAAGCCAATACTTACTATTGATAACGATGATATTCATAACCTTCTTTCTTTTGTGAATGAAAAGGATACAGGCAAACTAACGGTGTCGGTTATGGGCGATCGTGATACACTTCGCAAAACATTTATATTAAACCGTGGCGTGTATGATAATCCAACGCTCGAGGTGTTACCATCGGCGCCTAAGTCCGTTTTGTTTTTTGATACAACGAGCTTGCCACGCAACCGGCTTGGCTTAGCTGAGTGGACAGTTAATAAAAAGAATCCGCTTACTGCCCGTGTTTTTGTAAACCAGGTGTGGCAGGAGATTTTTGGAAGAGGGCTTGTAAAAACCTCGGGTGATTTTGGTGCACAGGGTGAACTCCCTTCTCATCCTGAATTGCTGGACTGGCTGGCAGTAGATTTTATGGAACATGGATGGGATATAAAAAGGTTAATGAAACAAATAGTCACATCAGCCACTTATCGCCAATCGGGTAATATTGTTGAAGACAATTATAAAAAAGATCCTGAAAATATTTACCTCTCACACGCGCCACGGTTAAGAGTGAAAGCCGAATTGGTAAAAGATATTATTTTAGAAAGCAGCGGGTTGCTGGTGAATACAATAGGCGGCCCGAGCGTAAAGCCTTACCAGCCGAAAGGTCTTTGGGAAAGTGCAACATCGGGCAGGGGAGAACTGGCAACCTATAAACAGGATAAAGGTGAAAGCCTTTACAGGCGTGGTATATATACGTTTATAAAACTTACGGTTCCTCCGCCAAACATGGCCATCTTTGACGCAAGCAACAGGGATCTTTGTGAAGTAAAGCGATCTGTTACCACTACACCTTTACAGGCATTAATGATGATGAATGACCCGACAGTATTGGAAGCATCCAGGGTGCTTGCTCAAAAACTATTAGAAGAAAAAAGTTCAATGGATGAAAAAATAACGCGGGCTTTTCATCGCATCATTTGTCGGATGCCGGATAAAAAAGAAACCGGCATTTTGAAAAATTATTTCGCAGAGCAATTTCAACAATTTAAAGAAGGTAAGTTAAATGCTTCTGAAACTCTGCAGGCAGGGGAGTATCCTGCAGATAATAAAATTGATGCGAATGCAACCGCTGCATTAATGAAGGTGATTATTACCATTTATAATATGGAGGAAGCTATTACAAAATCATAGTCATGAACAAAGAGTTTTTAGAACACAATCTTGGAATCAACCGGCGTAAATTTCTTTCAAAACTTAGCCTCGGAGTTGGAAGCATTGCATTGGGTTCGCTGCTTATCCCAGATCTATTTGGAAGTAAGAGTGACGAAGAAATGCTGATCACCGGCCTTCCGCAATTTGCACCGAAAGCAAAAAGAATAATTTATTTATTTCAAAATGG
>JBDTSD010000275.1:0-4788 GCA_039931355.1 Ginsengibacter sp. | reverse complement strand
TATTGAATCTGCAGGCGGAACTATCGAAATAGTGAAATAATAAACTGATATTTGCTTTCAGTATTTGAAATTGCAAATAATTAAATCTTGATACTTCTGTGAAGAAATTCATCAATACATTAAAAAATATCTGGACAATTGAAGAGTTGAGAAATAAAATTCTCGTCACTTTATTGCTCATTCTTGTTTATAGGTTGGGTTCGCATATTGTGCTTCCCGGCCTGGATCCCAATAAACTTACTAACCTCGAAAATAGTTCCAAAGGAGGCATGCTTGGCCTTCTTGATGCTTTTGTTGGAGGTGCATTTTCAAAGGCGTCTATTTTCGCCTTGGGAATTATGCCATACATCTCTGCATCTATTTTCATGCAATTGATGACCATTTTGGTTCCCCAAATTGCCAAGATTCAAAAAGAAGGAGAAAGTGGAAGAAAGAAAATTAATCAATGGACTCGTTATCTTACTGTAATAGTAACAGCATTCCAGGCAGCCGCTTATATTGGATTTTTAACTACCTCCAATCGTGAAGCTTTATTGGAAGCGTATGCCGGATTTTTCTGGGTGTCGACGGTTATAATACTTACGGTAGGTACTTTGTTTGTAATGTGGCTGGGTGAAAAAATTACTGATAAGGGATTGGGAAATGGTACGTCTATAATAATAATGGTGGGTATTTTGGCCAGGCTTCCTCAATCATTTATGCAGGAATTTTCTGCAAAACAAACGAGAGGCGGCGGTGGATTATTAATATTCCTTATAGAGATTGCGGCTTTCATTGCGGTCATTTTGGGTCTTATATTATTGGTCCAGGGTGTTAGAAAAGTTCCTGTAAACTATGCTAAACAAATAGTTGGTAACAGGCAGTTTGGTGGAGCAAGGCAATTTTTACCATTGAAGGTGAATGCTGCAGGTGTTATGCCAATCATTTTTGCACAAGCCATTATGTTTTTGCCAACCATATTTGCAGGGTTTCAAACATCAGGCAAAAGCTGGTCATTGTATTTTACTGACCACACCAATTTTATTTACATGATTATCTATTCGATCATGGTAATTGGATTTACGTTTTTATATACTGCCTTAATATTTAATCCTAAGCAAATGGCTGACGACCTGAAGCGGAGCAATGGCTTTATACCAGGGGTTAAACCAGGCCAGCCTACAACGGATTATATAGGGACTATTATGGACCGGATTACTTTGCCAGGTGCGGTGCTATTGGCTTTTGTAGGTATATTGCCGGGTATTGCACAGCTTATGGGTGTTACCCAAGGGTTCGCAACTTTTTATGGCGGCACGTCGTTGTTGATTATGGTAGCAGTTGTCCTTGATACACTACAGCAAATAGAAACTCAATTATTGATGCGCCAATACGACGGATTAATGAGTAGTGGCCGTATACAGGGAAGACAGACTGCCGCACCAGGTGTGACAGGGAATTTATAATTTGTTTTTAGATACCTTTTATAACCCTGGCTATTATTGTCAGGGTTTTTTTTAAATATTCTTGCGATGATTAATTACAAAACACAAGAGCAAATAGAACTGATAAGGCAAAATTGTTTACTGGTTAATAATACCATTGCTGAAGTTGGTAAAAAAATAAGGCCAGGTGTTTCTACAATGTATCTAAATAATCTTGCCGAGCAATATATAAGAGATCACGATTCTATACCATCATTCAAAAACTACCATGGCTTCCCTTATGCCTGCTGTATGTCAGTGAATGACGCAGTGGTGCATGGTTTCCCAACGGAGGCTGAGTTAAAAGATGGCGATGTAGTTTCAATAGACGTTGGTGTTTATAAAAATGGATTTCATGGAGATAGCGCTTATACCTTTGCGTTAGGAAGTATTAGTGATAATTTAAAGAAGCTTTTACGGGTAACAAAAGAGTCACTTTACAAAGGTGTAGAAAAAGCGATTGTAGGTAACAGGGTAGGCGATATTGCCAATGCTATACAGGAATATACTGAGCGCAAAAATGGTTATGGTGTGGTTCGTGAATTGGTGGGGCACGGCCTGGGTAAAGAACTTCATGAAGATCCGCAAGTTCCTAATTATGGTAAACGTGGGCACGGAGCAAAATTAAACGATGGCCTCGTGATCGCCATAGAGCCAATGATCAACATGGGAAGAAAAGAAGTGTACAACGACAAAGACGGTTGGACGGTCCGTACAAAAGATGCTAAGCCATCCGCGCATTATGAGCATACGGTATGCGTGAGAAAAAATGCCGCCGATATTCTGTCGTCTTTTGAGAATATTGAGATTGTAGAAAAAGCCAATGCTAATCTATGCTCAGATTATTAATTTTCCACCGATGCTCTTTCCATAAAAATTATTTCAACCTGGATCCCTTTTTTGCTATAAAGAATTAAATCCCTCTTGATTTTTTAACTTCTATTCTTTTTTAGTTGGAAACCGAAAAACTATTATAAGCCTTCGTTTCTTTTCAATTTTTCTATATCTATTTTCAGAATATCTTGTATTAGATGCAAAAAAAGTTAGTTGTTATTGGTGGCGGTGCGGCCGGATTTTTCTGTGCAATAAATGCCGCGTTGCTAAACCCTGAACTCCAGGTGACAATAATTGAAAAAACATCGAAATTATTAAGTAAGGTAAAAGTAAGTGGCGGTGGACGTTGCAACGTAACTCATGCGTGCTTCAGTATTGCAGAAATGATAAAAAAATATCCTCGTGGAGAAAAGTTTTTAAAACAATCATTCCATCATTTTTTTACTACAGATACAATTGACTGGTTTAAAGATAGAAATATTGAATTAAAAACAGAAGAAGATGGACGCATGTTTCCTGCCAGTAATTCTTCCGAAACAATTGTTAATTGCCTGCTTCAGCAGGCCAACAATTTGAGCATTAAAATTTTAATAAGCACTGAGATTGTTGAAATTGAAAAGCTGCATAACGAGGAAAATGTTTCTCAAAATAAATTTACATTGAAATGTAAGAGTGGAGAAAGTTTGAATGCGGATTTTGTTTGCGTTGCATGTGGTGGTTATAATAAAAAGGAACAATTTCACTGGCTTGCAAAGATGGGCCACAAACTTGAACCTCCGGTTCCATCTTTGTTTACGTTCAATATTCCTAACAATCCTATAGCAGAACTTATGGGCATTACATTGAAAAATGTTGATGTGAAAATAAACGGAACAAAACAGAAGCAAAACGGTCCGCTGCTTATTACCCATTGGGGCTTTAGCGGGCCTGCTATTTTGAAACTATCAGCCTTTGCTGCCAGGAATCTCAACGCATTAAATTATGATTTTTCCATTTCGGTTAACTGGCTTCCACATTTAAATGAAAACGCTGCGCTGGAAAGATTAAAACTATTTAGAGCTGAAATTGCCTCGCAGAAAATTGGAAACAGGAATCCATTTAATTTGCCACAAAGATTTTGGAATTATCTCCTGCAAACTTGCAGCATTAATTTAGACATAAGGTGGGCTGACTTGCCTGCAAAGCTTCAAAACTTTTTGGCAAAACAACTTTGCTCGCAGCAGTTTCATGTTAAAGGCAAAACCACTTTCAAGGAAGAATTTGTAACAGCCGGAGGTATAAATCTAAATGAAGTGAACGCTGCAACTATGCAAAGTAAAATTATATCAAACTTATTTTTTGCAGGGGAGATATTAGATGTTGATGGCATTACTGGTGGCTTCAATTTTCAACATGCCTGGACGAGTGGGTTTATAGCAGCTAAAAACATAGCATCACTCCCGTAAATCACTCCACACAATTTATAAAAAGATAACCAATAGAAGAAGCACGATAGTAAGAATTGTAACTACAACGGTCAGGCACGAAATAATGATTTTTGACTTATCCATCCGAAAAAATTCTGCGTATTTCTTTGCAATCCCATAAATTATACCATTTTAAAACACAACGGCTTAAATCAAAAGAGATTTATATTTTGTCGCCAAGCTTGCACATTCCGTTAATTTTGCTGCCTATAAGTGGATATTCAATAAGCTACGAAACCAACAGGCAAAAAAAATCCCGGAATATAGTATACCCGGGATTTTTTGCTTTAATAAGATAATCCTTACTTTTCTATTTCCTTTTCAGAAGTAGCACTGTCAGCGTTTTCAGAAGTAATACTATCAGCGTCTTCGGGGGCCTCGCTTCCCACATCTTCTGCTACGTCTTCTTCTTTACTTTCCTTTTTTTCTTCAGCTGATGAATTAGCTTTTGCCTCAGCTATTAAAGAACTGTCTTCTTTTTCAATTAGTAAATCTGCATCTCCTTCGCCTGTCTTATCAGCTTTAATTTCTTCGCTAACAATTTTATTGACAACGGGTCCCTTGTTTATTTCAACTTCGGGTTTCTCAGCTACAACTTTCTTCTTTGGAGCAGCATCCTCTTCATTATCCATTTTCTTTTTCAGGTCAGCCAACACACCTAAGTCTCCCAGCGTCGTTTTTTCAACTTTGCTTTGAATAGTCTTCACTGCTTTTTTTGTATTTTCTGCATCAGCTCTTTGCTCCTTCATCTGGGCATTCTTTTCATCAGTTTTTACCTGCTCCCAAATACGGCTGTGGCTTAAAATGATCTTTTTATCATTACGATCAAACTCAATTACCATGAACGGCGCTATCTGATCAATGCTGATTACTTTTTCATCTTCCATGCGAAGGTGACGTGCAGGTGCAAAACCTTCCAGGCCATAAGGTAATTGAACAACCGCTCCTTTATCATCTTTTCTTGTTACGGTTCCTTCATGAATACTTCCTACAGGGAATGTTTCTTCCAAAGAATTCCATGGATC
>JBDTSD010000274.1:0-4808 GCA_039931355.1 Ginsengibacter sp. | reverse complement strand
TGCCCGAAAAAACAATCGGTGGTTACTTTATTACTTGATAACCGATAGACGGCATCATTATGCATAAAAATAAAAGTTCTCCCTGGCTTTGAATATTCAGCTGTATCTATACCGGAGTAAAGAACACCCTGGTACATCCGTATAAAAATAGTATCATCTGGTCCGGTGCCTAAAGACCTGTCTTTTAAAAACTGCAAAGCAGATTTATTAATATGCGGATCGAGTGTACTAACTATATGGTCCGTGTCAGTTTGTAATTCCAATCCCGCAAGTTTTTTACATCCCGTAAAAGCAAAAGCTGACAGGCAAATACAGGTAAAGCAGCATTTTATTTTTTGTTTAAGATTTGTTTTCATGATTTCTTTATTTAATCTGAATAAGGCGGGTTTTGGATTAATAATGGATTTCCAATTAATGCATCCCTCGATATTGGCCAAAGTATTTTACGCGGATCGGTAAACCCTGTTTCACCAATACCTAAATTTCTTTGTCTTTGGCGAGTCAACGGATCCATTACATCCAAAACACGGCCCGTTCTCACAAGATCAAACCAACGTTTTCCTTCTGCAAAAAGCTCCAATTGCCTTTCATCGAGTATTGCAGTTTCCACATCAGTTTGTGTATTATAATTCGATTCATCTAACGGTGCAACATTTGCTCTTGCACTTACCTGGTTTACAAGTGCAAAGGCACCAGGTTTATCCCCGGTCCAATTCAGTGCTTCTGCACGCATCAATAAAATATCAGCCCAGCGATACAAAGGCAATTTGACCTGGTTTTGTGCCCGGCTGGGAACAGCAGGCTTCCCGGTGGCCGCATCAAGAGGATAAAATTTCCATATTGAGATTACTCTTTGCAATGCATTCGATACCGTTGTATCATATACATTTCCCCGCCGGATATCTGATTTATCATTTTCCCATCTTAGCAAAGGCACACTGTCAATGTAATAATTCGAGGTCTGATCCGAGGATCCTATTTTTCCTGCAATTCCATTGCCACCATCTACCAGGTAATCCCAATCCAGGCTCCAGATATTTTCTTTTGTACCAGCAGTGACAAACATGTCCCGGTAACCTGAAGCAGGTGCTAAAGAATATTTCTTTGTAGCAATCAACTGATCCGTCTTCTCAATCACTTTAGCATAATTCTTTTGCCACAAATACACCTCAGCAAGTATAGATAATATGCCTCTGCTGTTAAGTTCAAAAACATTATTGGCATTCGGATCAGCAAGAGTAAACGCTTTCTGAAGGTCAGGTATTATAACACTATTTAAAACGGAATCGGCAGGCGTCCTCGGCACGTTCGGATCTTCTGTAATATCTTCATAGGGAGTCAATCTTAAAGGAATATCTCCCCAAAGCCTGACGGCCCAAAACAGCATATAGGCGCGTATTCCATACGCCTGTGCCAGGTAATTATTTCTTTGTATTTCACTTAGCTCACTTATTCCTGGTAAATATTTTATTGCAAAATTGGCTCTTGAAATAGTAGAAAATAAATTGTCCCAGCTTGCAGAACCTGTAGTAGAATTTAAACCGTTAAGTACAACGTTTATTTGATTTTCCCCTGTTCCACCATAAGTAAAATTATCAGAACGGGCATCGCCCCATTCAGTAAAACTTCCGTTGCTGCTAAATGTTTTTTGAATGCCGTCATAGATAGCTGCATTACCTAATTGGGCATGTTCCGCTGTTTTCCAAAATAATGAGCTTGACAGATCGGAGATTGGTTGCTGATCCAATTGCTTTTTACAACCAAGAAATCCTAAACCTGACAGAATGCATACTATATAAATTGATCTTCTCATTTTATAAAATTTAAAAGTTAAGATTTATGCCTCCGCCAAATTCTCTTTTCTTCGGAAAACGGCCGCTATCAAGCCCGGAAGTGAGAGCGCTTCCAAGGGATATCTCCGGGTCGTACCACCTGTAATTTGTCCAGGTCAATAAATTATTTCCATATAAGTAGACTGATAGTCCATTCATTTTGATTTTTGAAGTAATTTTTTTCGGAAGCTCGTATGAAAGCCTGAGGTTACGCAAACGAATGAAAGAAGCATCTTCAATATAGAGGCTGCTTCCATCCCTGTTATTACCAAGAGAATTATTTTTTGCAATTGGATAAGTAGTTACATCGCCCTGGTGCCACCATGCACCTTGTATAAAGTCAGGCTCAGGTGTTACGTTAGATGTTACATTGCGATTTAGCTGGGCACGGGCGTTGTCATAAATATTTCCGCCCCAGCTTACGTAAAATGAAAATGATAAAGAGAATTGCTTATAATTAACAAGGTTGGTCAAACCTGCAATCCATTTGGGTTGAGCGTTACCGAGGATTATCCGATCATTGTCATCAATGACACTATCCTTGTTTGTATTCTGCCAGATCATATCACCGCCTCTTGAAGGAAGGCCATTTGTGTATAATTGTTTTACTTCACCGGAATAAGATTTACCATTAAGAGTGTATCCCGAGACTGTACCATTGTCAAAAACCGGTATCAGTTGCTGCCAGTCCGGAGTCCAGGCATTTGATTCATCATAAGCATAAACACCCAATGCCTTGTATCCGTAGAAATCACCTAAGCGTCCTCCTTCCTCGGCAATCCAGACGTTTGGACTTCCCGGCAATAAAGTAGTACCGCCGTATAGCTCCTTAACCGTGTTATTATTGAAAGACATATTATACGAAATATTCCATTGCAGATCACTGTTTCGTATTGGATAGCCACTTACTAAAAATTCGAACCCTTTATTTTGAATGGAGCCAACATTTACTTTTACACTGTTAAAACCTGTATTGGAAGGCAATGGAGCGCTGTATAAAAGATCGGTTGTTACTTTATTATAATAATCTGCGGTGATAGATAACCTGCCTTTTAATAAAGTAAGATCGGCGCCTACATTAAATTGAGTGGTAGATTCCCAGCTTAATTCGTTATTTCCAAAAACACTGTTTGTAGCTACACCGGATAAACCATTATAATAGTTTGAGCCAAATGTGTACCTGAGAATTGATTCGTAAGGTCCGATACGATCGTTGCCGGTTACCCCATAGCTCATTCTTATTTTACCATCATCCAAATATTTTCTCGACCAGTCCATAAATTTCTCTTCAGAAAAGCGCCATCCCACAGAAGCGGAAGGAAAATATCCCCACCTGTTATCTTTACCGAAACGAGAAGAAGCATCCGCACGAAAATTGCTATTAATCAAATATTTTCCTTTGTAAGAATAACCCAATCTTGCAAAAACGGAATTTGAAAAATATTTTTCCTCATGCGTATCGCCGGGTAATATCACCTGGGCGGAATTCAAAGTAAGTACCGTTTCCGTTACAAGATTCGTTCCCTCAAGATCCTCCGTGTGAGTAAAACCTTCATCTGCACTAACTCCAAAAACTCCTATTACATGATGATCGCTGCCAAATGTTTTATCATAATTAAAATATGCCTGGGTCTGCCAATACGTATCGTAATCAGTATGATCTTCTATACTATTATTAAGCGGATTAGCACTGCTTACTAATTTAGGGAAGAACTGCAGGTTGTGCGAATAGGTTGCCGCCACATTAGCATCTACTGTAAATTTTAATTCCTTAAGAAAATTATAACTGGCATAGCCATAAATATCACCATTGTAAATGTCATAATTATTCTTATCGTAGAGTGCTTCAGCCAATGGGTTTCTTCTGCCTCCAATCAGCCCGGACAGCGTTCCATCCTGGAAATATATTCTGAAGTTTGGTGGTCGCTGAATGGCTTGTTGCAACGTTCGGCCTTCATCTATTCGATTCTCCTTTTGATAAGAAGCCTGAACACGACTGCCAAAAGTGAATTTATCGCTTGGCTTAAAATCAACATTAAATCTTGCTCTTGCAGTTTTGGCCCAACTGTTTTCAATAATCCCCTGGTCATCAATATAGCCCAAACTGGCATAATAATTCATTGTTTTGGCACCACCACTCACGCTTAAATCAACCTGGTTTCTTTTTCCTGTCCTGGTTAAAAGATCCTGGTAATCATTATCCGCATTATATCCGGGATTTAATGAATCCGTAGGCCTGTTGGAAACGCCACTTGAGCTGCGTTTTAGATCAAGTAGCCTCCTATCGGCGGCGTTAGCCTGCGGAACTTTATGAGCAAGGTTTCCAAAGGTAGTAAGGTATTGAAGAGAAATTCTTGGCTTTCCTTCTTTTCCTTTTTTTGTGGTAATAATAATTACTCCATTTGCAGAACGTGAACCATAAATGGCTGCAGATGCAGCGTCTCTTAATATTTCAATTGATTCAATATCTGAAGGGTTTATTCCATCTATATTCACGCCCTGTGCACCATCAACTATATACAACGGGTCAGCGCCCCCCTCAAGCGTTGCCGTTCCACGAATACGAACAGAACTCGATGCACCTGGCCGGCCGGATTCCTGTGCTATCTGGAGTCCTGGAGCCTGACCCTGTAGCGCATCAAAAACATTTATTGGCTGTCGTTCTTTTATTTGCGCACTGCTTACCGATGATATAGCGCCAGTAACATCTCTTTTTTTCTGGCTGCCATAGCCAACTACTACTACTTCATCAAGATTTGAAATACTGGAACGCAGCGTCACATTAATCGCTCTTCTTTTATTAACCTGCACTTCCTGAGGTAAAAATCCTACATAAGAATAAACTAACACAGGACTTGCCTGTGTTACGTCCAAAGAATAATTACCATAGGTATCGGTAATTGTTCCGGTACTTGTACCCTTTAAATTAACACTCGCACCTTCAATCCCATGCCCCTCTTCATCAGTTACAGTTCC
>JBDTSD010000273.1:0-4852 GCA_039931355.1 Ginsengibacter sp. | reverse complement strand
ACGTAAGGTAATTAACTTTCATTATTTTTACATAGCCATTATTGTTATCCAGATGAACACTTTACTAATCAAGAATAATGGTGAGCATCCATCCTAAATAAATTCCAGGGGCTTACATCATTAAAAGAATTGATACCTTGTATAATTTACTAAATTGTCTGATGTAAAGTTGTTTATCTTTTGCCCGCAGGTATTCACGTTTCATTTATTAACTCAAAAAAAATGTTATGGCAAAGTCAAAATCAGTAGCTAAAAAACCCATCGCAGTTCCCTTAAAAAAAGCATCTCCAACAAAAGTAGCTTCAGCAGCCAAGCCTGCTAAATTGGGCGGTGTTCCCAACCAGGGAAGGATGCCGAAAACAAAGTAAGGTTTCATTTCAAAGCGATTGATTCAGCCGGGTCCAGGTCAGGTTAGATTTGGAATGGAGGATATTATGCCATACCGTTATTGATTCTTCTTTAGTGCCTTTATATCTTTTCGCAAAAAATCTATAGAAATTTTTGTGGGTGTTTCATCGTTCCGGATAAAATCTTCGCTAAATATTGCATAAGATTCATCTACATAAGCTTCCCAGAAATCGATGGTCATAATCATTTCTTTGCCCCAGGTAATCGCACGCAATTCATCATTTTTATATCCTGTAATTATCAGTGCATGCCCGAGCCACGATCCGGATTCTCCCTCTCCCTTAGCGCCTCCACGCGGTACTGTCCATTTTTTCGATTCGAAATATTGTTTTTCCGCAGACTTAGGAAGATTAATGCCAACATAGCAACCTCCATACAAATAAATCGCTTGTATTAATTCTTTACGGTTTTTAAAATCCAACTTTGCAAAGGCAGTTATTTTACGTCCATCAATTCCATGTTTACGCCAATATTTTAAAACCTTTATGGCTTCAACAGGATTTCCTATGCCGTCAGTTTTGGGATTGTACCCGGTAACATCCGTGTACGCTCCCACTATATTTTTTGTTGTTGGCTTGTGAAGCTTGCCGATGTTAGAGGTCCATGTCATAATCAAATGACCGGCTGCTGCGCAGGTACAGTCGTTTATTTTTAAATTACCTAGTGTGCCCCATTTTCCGGGTTTTATTTTTTCACCCCAGTTATATTCTTTAGGAACTTCCGCCAAATTCTCAGCGGGCAAGTAGGTCGAAAGGTCGAAGGTCCTGGAGTCATGTACATAAGGAAGCCTTCCGGATTTTACTTTCGTTAAGCGAGGCCCTGCTAATTTTGGCGTCATATTAATTACAGCTTTTAGTATTGTAGGCCAGTGCAATTATTTTTCCTTCAAAAAATAACCATAAAATATTTCCCTGGGCCAAAAGTTGGCGCCAATCAGGTGATTGGAATTTCTATGTTGAATTCGGCTCCTTCTCCTTCTTTTCCTGCCTCGCCCCCAGGCGGGGATCCCACTTTTATTTTACCGCCATGCGCTTTAATGATATCATAACTTAACGACAAACCCAGCCCTGTTCCATGTCCGGCAGGCTTTGTGGTGAAAAAGGGTTGAAAGATTTTATCCATTACTTTTTGCGGAATGCCTTTACCATTATCCTTAACCGTTACTTCTACTCTGCTATTTATTTTTTTTGTGCTGACTGAAACAATTGGTTTATATCCTTCCTTTTGCTCCGCCATTTTTTCTGCAACAGCATAAAAAGCGTTGTTGTATAAATTCAATAACACTCTTCCGATGTCCTGCGGAACGATGTCTATCTTTCCAATAGTTTTATCAAAATCCGTTTTAAAATCTGCATTGAAGTTTTTGTCTTTTGCCCGTAAGCCATGATAACTTAATCGTAAATATTCATCACACAGCGCATTAATATCTGTGGGTTCTTTTTGCCCCGGGCTTGATCTTGAATGTTGCAGCATTGCTTTTACAATTGCATCAGCGCGGTTACCATGGTGATTTATTTTTTTTTCATTCTCCCGGATGTTATCAGCTATTTCAATGGCAGCCTGCTGATCACCGCTGGTTAATTCTTCTTTTAATTCATCTATTAATTCTGTATTTACCTGGGAGAAATTATTGACGAAGTTTAATGGATTTTGAATTTCATGGGCGATGCCTGCTGTTAGCTCACCAAGTGAAGCCATCTTTTCAGATTGAATAAGCTGGGATTGGGCAGATTTAAGATCTTCAAGTGTTTCATTCAGATCTTTAGTTCTTTGATATACTTCCTGTTCTAATTCCCTGTTAAGTTCTATAGTTTCCGCATTGGCGATATAGTTGTTACCTGATAATCTAAAATCGGGTACTGAACCATGTACGTGGACAATCAGCCATCGCTCACCAAACTGCTTTAATATCACGGTATTTCGCAAAAGCTGTTTTTCATCTTTTCCGCCTATCTCCTGAATCCATTCAATTTCATTTTCAACCCAGGCCATGTTGTCTATCATAGAAATTCTTTCCCATAGATTCTTCATCTTAAAAGGATTTGGATACTGCTCAATTCCTGTTTTATTTATTGCGATATATTCCTGTTTGTTGGCAGCTTTTTCGTTTACGCCGGAACCTATAAAAGTTACAATATCGGCGCAGTAGGAAAATCGCAAATCAATATTTCTGTCAGCCAGCGCCTGCCAGAAAAGTGTACTTATCTCCAGGATGTGCGCTTTTACTTCATCCGGATTTGAACTGTTCCAATGATTCATTTATAAATTTCTTTCAATTTCATTAAAAAATAATTCATTTTATGAGATTTAAAGAATAATGATAATCTTTTTCCTAATGTCTTATATTTTATTTTTACAGGCTACCTTTTCATTTGAATAAGTTACCGGCAGGCAGATCCGTGATTCAGACAACAGGCAATTGAATTATAAATGTTGTCCCTTCCCCTTCCTTCGTCTCCACTTTTATTTCTCCGCCATTTGCTTTTATAATATCGTAAGGCAAGCTCAATCCCAGTCCTGTCAACTGTTCGCCAGGTTTTGTGGTGAAGAAAGATTTGAAATATTTAATACATGAATTTGAAACTTTAAACTATTTCATTTTCATCATCTGTCTGAACTGTGGGTGATAAAAAACAAGATCAGCCCGGTAGTGTTTGTTATTTATTGTCATCCGGTATTGCCGGCCCACATAGGTAAAGCCCTTGCCAAGTTCCAATAAGAACAGCTGCAGGTTATCGCATAAATGATTTTCTAAATCCTGCTCAGAAGCGATTTGTTCTTCAGGGATTTTTAAAAATTCAAAAACATAAGGGTCTTTCACAATATCCTTTGCCTGGTTTATTTGCAATCCTTCAGCAGAAAGCTTAAGAAGTTCTTCTTTATTTTTGCTGAGTGCAAGGCGTTGAAAAAGGGCTGACTCTTTCTGGCGTTTCAACTGCGGAACAGACCATTTTTCTACAATACTTTGATTTTCATAAAATTTCCGTTCCTGATTGTCTTCAATTTTTAATAATTCTACAAAATGCGACCAACTCAATTGGTGAGAAGGCTTCTGACTTATTGGGTAACGGAGATATAATAAGCGCATGTACACCACATTACTTCTGCTAAAACCCTTACCATGCCTAAGGGTGAGATCTTTAGCCAGGTTACTGATCAATGCCTTGCCATATTCTGCTTTGCTGTTTCCGCCCTGTTCAAACTCAACAATGTATTGGCCAATTTGCCAATAGGCTTCAAGTAGCTGGATATTAACTGCATTGATTGCTTTTTTTTGTCCCTGAGAATAGGTAATAGAAATACTATCCAGCAAATGCTGATAGTTCTTGTCCTCACTATTTATTAAAAGGCTATCACCCGTATTCATTGCTAAAAATTAGCTGTTTAACTGAATAATAAAAGTACTCCCTTCTTCCCGTCCGCCAAGGTCATCCCCGCCTGAATGATCAGACCGGGCAGGCGGACTGGCCTCCTTCGTCTCTACTTTTATTTCACCTCCATGTGCTTTAATAATATCATAACTTAAGCTCAATCCCAGGCCTGTTCCTTGCCCTGTGGGTTTGGTTGTAAAGAATGGCTGAAAAATTTTATCAATCGCTTTTTGCGGAATACCATTGCCATTGTCATCAACTCTTATCTCGATTGTATCATTCAGTTTTCTTGTTGATACTTTGACTGTTGGCTGATAGCCCTTAGCTGATAGCTTTCCCTTTTCTGTTACAGCATAAAATGCATTATTAAAAAGATTCAATAATACCCTGCCGATATCCTGCGGAACAATATTTATTTTGGCTTCGGGAGCGGAAAGGCTTTTATCAAAATCTGTAATGATTGCCGCATTGAAGGATTTATCTTTTGCTCTTAATCCATGATAAGACAGTCGCAAATATTCATCGCACAAGGCATTGATATCTGTAGGTTCTTTTATAATTGAAGTTTGTTTTGAATGCTGTAGCATTCCTTTTACAATACTATCGGCACGCTTACCATGATGATTTATTTTTTCTTCATTGTCTTTGATAGCGTTTGCAAGTGTTTTTATTTCTTCTCCGTTTCCTTTATCAACTTCTTCAACCAATTCACTAAGCAACTCCCTGTTTATCTCAGAAAAATTATTCACGAAGTTCAGCGGGTTTTGTATTTCATGGGCAATGCCTGCGGTAAGCTCGCCAAGGCTGGCCATCTTTTCTGATTGGATGAGCTGGGCCTGCGTGGCCTGCAGTTTAATAAGTGTTTCTTCAGTTTCCAATTTTTGCGTTTCAATCACTGAATTTTTTTTCTGCAATTCTTTGTTGGTATGGTTAAGGCGGTTTTTGTTACGATTGATCAGCCATAGAACTATTGCCAATGTAAGCAGTGCTGCGAAAGCGGCAAAAGTGAGCCATCGCTGTTGCAAAGTTTTCCGCTGGAATTCAAGTTCTTTTTTTGAAAATTCATAACTCGC
>JBDTSD010000272.1:0-4873 GCA_039931355.1 Ginsengibacter sp. | reverse complement strand
TTAATATCGTCTCCGGCATATTGCCACACAACCCCGCCGCCCATGCTTAGCCCCGTTAGATAAATCCGGGAAGTATCCACGTTATAATTCTTAATAGCATAATTAATTATATCATCTATGTTTATATCGTCTGGCCATACAGTAAACTGCGGCGATAAAACTATAAACTTAAAAGTTTGCCCTTTGACGGTAAATGAGGTTGGAAAAATTCCCTGGCTAATAAGTTTCGGAGGTCCGTTTCGCAAAACACGGCTAAGCTGGGAAGGGCTACCGTCACCGGTTTCGCCACTGCCATGCACAAAAATCATTAATGGATATTTCTGGCCGCCCGTCGTCGAATATCCTTGTGGCAAATATTCATAATAAGCATTTGAAAGAGACGTCATTGATATGTATTTGGCTGTTTGCACTTGCGCAAAGCCAGTGTAAAAAATGAATGAAGCCGACATGATAAGTACACATCGAAACGCGGAAAAGAAGTTTAGATTTTTCATAAACAATTTTCCCAGAGGTCCAAAAATCAGTCCACTTTCAAAAAAATAATAATATAAGCGAGAATTTTTTACCTAAAGAAAATACGTATGCTTTAGCCTTGCGACATTAGAGAGAGGGGTGTTCAAATGCCATTAAATCTGTCGAAAATCAGGAAAAATTAATTTACAGTCAGAGAATTAACGACCAATGTTTTTCCTGTTAGAATCGTGAAACTCGTTCCGGGTGTAACCGTATAAGGAATATTTAGCACGCACTGCCCTCCGGAAATATTATTGATAATTATTTCGCTGCCAAGATTAGTAGGTTGAGGAGGTACCACATTGTTAGTCCAATTGCCGGGAACATTCCAATTACCATCACCTGTAAAAGTATAAGTAACGGGCAGGTTTTGCGGAGCATCTGGCGTTGCAGCGGCTGATTGCGTATTAATAATTGTTGGCGTCGATAATTTTTCTGTTGCTTTTATGGGTGCTGGTGTAGTTTTTTGCTGGCCAAAAGCGGACCCGGAGGCGATACAATAAAGTACAAAAAGGGTAAATAATTTTTTCATTGTGTTTCTTATAAAGCTAAAGTTAGTAAGATTTTGTTTTAAGGCAAGCAGGCAAATTAAAATTTCTTTTTCCACCACTTTTTTTAGTTCACTGTGAGATTTCCGTTTACCCGCAATGTCTTTCCAGGCAAAACGGTAAAAGTAGTGCCGGCGCTTATTGTATAAGGCACATTCATGATACACTGGCCTCCGGCAGCATTATTTATAATAATCTGGCTACCCGTATATGTGGTCGGCGGAGGAATTAAATTTCCTGCCCAGTTGGAAGGAACATCCCAGTTTCCATTACCTGTAAAAGTGTAGGTGAGTGATTGTGCAGAAAGCCACAGACCTGAGATGGCTGATGAATCAACACTAACGCCGGCGTAGGGCAGTTGGTATAAATCTTCCACCGTTCTTAATACATTATAGTGCGTTACCTGTTGGGAATAACTCCCGCCTTTTATATCTGCGCCTGTAAACGAAGTGAGAATATGATTGCCGGATACATTATCATCTTCATCAAAAGTTAGGATAAACAAGCTGTTATTGTTGATACACCATTGAATATATCCGGCAAGATTATTTTGGATCCAGGTATCACCCACGGCAATACTGCCATCATGCATATCATGATTAAGATTGGGAACGACGAAACTAAGTGTGGGCAGCGTGTTATAGTCAGTGGGGAAATCAGAAAATGGCCTGTTTGATGTTGCCGGTATGGAATTACTGCCTGTGCCCTGCCAGTTTACCCAGGGATTATGTTTTCTTGCATAAGCACCGGAGGTTCCCACATTTGAGCCTACTGAAGGAAGACCTTCCGAATAGCCAATAAAGGTTAAGCTGTGATTTATCAATGAGCCGCCAAGATTTAAAGTAGTAAATGGCAGATTGGATGGTATGTTATTGTTCGTGACGCCCTGCGTGCCGCCGGAATACAGCATTAGATAATTCGGCTGACTTGGATGAGTGAGTCCATAAGATTTGGTTAGAAGTGCGGTATGTGCATTGCTCAAAATACTATTTATGTAGGGTGCCTGCGCATTCCCAACAATACTATTGTAAGCCCTGTTTTCCAAAATACAAATAACAGTGTGTGAAGGCGTAACCTGGGCAGAGGAAAAAAACGAACAGATGATTAGGCCGCAAGAGATAAAAATTACTCTCATAGATTATTATGTGAAATAAAAAAATCCGACTCCTGTCTGCAATATAAAAAACTCCTGTGAAAGACATTAAAAAAGCCGCAACGGTCATTGCGGCTCTGTTTAAACTCTTACTAAATCTTAATTATGATTAAGAGTTTCTTTTCTTGTTTTGTAGTTATTAGAAGTATTCACGTTTGAGTTATTATCGGTGTCCATCGTACTATCATTCTCACTAATCCTGGTCACCCGTAAATTATTTTGAACATGGGTGACACCTGATACGGAGTCTGCAATATCTTCCGCTCTTCTTTTATTTTCTTTACTATTTACTGTGCCTGATAAAGTAACTTCTGTTCCATTTACTTCTACTTCTATATTTGAAGCGTCAAGCATCCAATGATCTCCAAGATGGTCATTCACGTCTTCTTTAATTCTCTCTGAAGACCTGGTGTAATTTTTTGGACCTTTTCCCCTATGGTTGTTTTCTCTTATTTCATCCATCCTGCGCCTGCGTTTTGCCTCATCATCTCCAAACCATGAAGAAACCTCATCAGTTGTTTTATCCCACCAGCCGCGTTCCTGGTTATTATAACTGTCATTATTCCTATGGTTCGTCTCGTTGCTGTAAGCGTTATATTCATTACGCCGATATTCATCAGGCCTGTTTGAACTGTATTGATTCTCATATTGCCTTCCATACCAATTCCTCTCTCCACGATTTTGATAATTCTCGTTGCCTAAGTCCTGGTAATTGCCGGCATTTGACTGAGAATAATTATAGCCAGGCCTGTCAAAATCATTATCCATGTTTTGCCACGAATCGTAATTAGGATTGTTTTGCCTGTACCTCTCGTTTTCAAATTGATTTTTGTTTCCCCTGTAATTGTCATTCTCATTATTCCATTGCTGGTCATAATTTGAATTCCTATATCTGTTTTTCATTGTAAAAATTTTTAAGTGAATAATGTCTTTTTAAAATGAAAAAACTATACCGCCATCTTATACCGCATATTGATTTTTAAGATATAAAAGCTGAAACAGCCTGTTGGCAATGTGGTTTGGGCAAAAATTTTAACAGTCAATCGTTGCGGTCCATACTTCCTGAAAAAATATTTGGAATGAAATCTACAATTTGTTGATTTCATTCTACGCATATAATTAGAAAATATTTTCTAAAATATCTTTTTTAAAAAATCCTTCATATCATTCCATGAAGTAGTGTCTGCCGCTGCATTATATTCAATTGGCATATTGAATTTTTTGCCCTTTTCGGTAGCAGCCGGGTTAGTAAAAGCATGTGTAGCATTCGGGTATGATTTAAAAGTATAATCAACACCTGCGGAATCCATAGATTTTTTAAAAGCAGCTACGGCATCCGGTGTTACAAACTTATCTGCTTCGCCATGGCACACAAGAATTTTAGCCTTTAGCGAATCTTTATTTACCGGCACCCCGGAAAGATCACCGTGAAAACTTA
Organism: Ginsengibacter sp.; assembly: GCA_039931355.1. Lineage (GTDB taxonomy): Bacteria > Bacteroidota > Bacteroidia > Chitinophagales > Chitinophagaceae > Ginsengibacter. Next base: position 1,221 of record JBDTSD010000272.1, on the reverse strand, counting down.
CTACGCCCTCCAGGTTAGCGCCCAGCTTGGCTGCGTTGAGCACAATAAAACCTCCATAGCAATAACCAATGGCCGCCATTTTTGTGGCATCAGTTTGCGGATATGTTTCTAATTCCTTCATTGCAGCATCAAGCCGTGTTTTTGCTAACGTAGGATCTTTATAAAAAGGAGTTGCCAGTGCCTGCGCAGCTGCCGGGTCTTCACCAGTTTTTCCGTTACCATACATATCCACCGCCATAGCTATGTAGCCAAGTTGTGCAAGTTGCTTCGCCCGGTTTCTTGTGTAGTTTGTGAGCCCCCACCATTCATGCACTATCAATACACCCGGGCGTTTGCCTTCCTTATTTGCATCATAAGTGATAAAGCCTATATATGTTTTACCATTAAGATTATATGACATAGAATCTTCTCTTATATTAACCGTAGTTGTTGTGTTTGTGGAGTCATTTGTGGCAACAGTTTCACTATCACTGCCTTGGTTATTGCATGAGATAGCGGCTGTCAAAATCAAGCAAAAGAGAGATAATTTGATTTTCATATTTATGATTTTTATTGTTGGCAAATTTAATGAAGAAGTATAACCGGTGAATAGTCAATTTGTTCAAAAATGTAACGGAGTAATTAAGCGCATTTCAACCAGGAGGAATTTTTATGAAAAAAATTGGAAATAATATCCGTATATCTACGTTTATATCTTCAGCTTACCACAACTAATAATGGCAAGAGTTAATAGCTTATGATTTTTTATTTTTTAAAGGAAGGAGTAGATGAGATTGGGCCCCTTACCCTGGAACAACTAAAACGCAGACCAGTAACAAACGATACCCCTGTATGGTTTGCCGGGCTCGAAGAATGGACTGCTGCCGATGAGATTCATGAATTAAAAGAATTATTTATCACGAGCCCTCCACGTTCATGGTATTCAAATAGCAGATTGAGTAAAATCTTACATCATTTATTCAGGAAAAAATCAAGAAAGAAATACCGAATCTTATTGAGCAAGGAAAATAAAAATCTTAATTAACCTCTTGCACAATTAAATTTAATCCTCGCCTTCCAGCCTTGCCAGTTCACCTTCATCAAGATCGTCACCAGGCTCAGGTTTCATGCTCAGGTTAGGATCGTTTTCGATATCTTTTTCCGCCAGCTCATGGGCCTCTTTTATTTTTTCATTATCAGGTTTCGGTTGTAAAGAATTTTTTTCCTGCATTTCATATTTTT
>JBDTSD010000271.1:0-4933 GCA_039931355.1 Ginsengibacter sp. | reverse complement strand
GGGTCAATAAGTCAATGGTCAATGCTTAGTGGGCTTATTGGTTAATTAGTTGATCTGTTAATTAATTAATTGGTTAATACTTAATATTCAAAGAATGATACCGGCATTAATATATTGTTACGACGCTTATTGTGGCTGGTGTTATGGCTTTAGCGAAGTGATGAAAAAAACTTATTCTGAGTATAAGAGCAGGCTGGAATTTGAAGTGTTATCGGGTGGCATGATTTTGCCCGAAGAGCCTGTATCAATAGGCGCTACCGCAAAATATATAGAAGGCGCTTACAAGCGTGTAGAAGAATTAACCGGGGCAAAATTTGGCGAAGATTATCTTTGGCACATACGCCATCCTAACCAAAGTGACTGGTTCCCAAATTCAGAAAAACCTGCAATTGCCCTGTGCATTTTCAAAGACTATTATCCTGAGCAACAGGTAAGCTTTGCTGCAGATTTACAATATGCCTTGCATTTTGAAGGCCGTGATCTTACAGATGATGAAGCATACAGGCTGCTTCTCGAAAAGTATAATATTCCTGCTGAAGAATTTTACGAAAGCCTTATTGATGAAAAGTATAAAGAGCAGGCGCATTATGAATTCGCTTTATGCAAGCAATTAAAAGTGGAAGGTTTTCCTGCAGTATTTATTCAGACAGGTGAATTAAAATTCAATATGGTGGCAAGAGGCTATACTGATTATGAAACGTTGGCGGGGAGAATTGATGAGTTGCTGGCTTCATACAACCTCATCCCCAACCCCTTCTCCAAAAAGGAGAAGGGCCGTGAAAGCTAACAATTCAACAGTCCATATTTCTTCTATTACTTTTTACTCTTTCTCTTTTTTGAGGCCTTCGCTATCTTATTATATTCAAGCGGTAGTTTCATCCATGTTTCCAATTTCCTTTTTGTATTCAATACTGATTCATCTACATACACAAAACCTGTCATCGTTCTGCCACCAAATTCCATTGGCTTGCATCCATCCTGTTCCATAGCTTCCGCGAATTTCTCAGGAGCTATACGAAGCATTAAATTGTTTTGTTGCACACCTACACACATCTTATCATTGACCATAAAACACAAGCCGCCGAACATTTTCTTTTCCTCAATATTTTTTTCAGCAGCGGCAATTATTTCCCTTACTCTATCGGCAAGCTTTTCGTTGTATGCCATGTGTCGTATTTGTAATTATTAATGCCGCAATTTTACATTTTTTTATCTCTGATTAATTGCCTTTTTATTATCCTGGTCGCGATTAGGCCTCAAAACAAAGCCGTTTTAATGAAAAAAATATCTTTTCCTAAATAAGGTGAAAACATGACTAAGACATCGAAGAGGTTGCCCTTTCTAATTCTGCATTAATTGTAGCTTCTTTGATTGTAGGTAAGTCCAAAATGAATGTACTTCCCTTGCCCGGTACACTTTCAGCTTTTATTTTTCCCTTATGCGCATCCACAATGGTTTTTACATAGCTAAGCCCCAGGCCAAATCCTTTTACATTGTGAATGTTACCCGTATGCGCCCTGTAAAATTTTTCGAAAATCCGGTGCAGGGTTTCTTTATTCATTCCGATACCATTGTCTTCAATTTTTATACGCAAATGGGTGTTTACATTTTGCGTCGATAATTTGATAACAAGGCTTTCTTTTGAATATTTAATGGCGTTATCCAGGAGATTGTTGATAATGTTTATCAGGTGAACTTCATCACCTTTTATTAAATCATTCGCCGCATCGAGATGCATTTGCAAAATGCCATTTTTCTCAGCAAGAGGGAGCTTTATATTATTGACTGCTGCATCTATCAGCTTATGGGCATGTACATATTCTTCATTTAATTGTATCTCCTGCTTATCAAGCAGGGCAGCCTGCAGTATGGTTTCTACCTGCTTGTTCATTCTCTTGTTTTCGTCTTTTATGATGCCGGAAAAATAGTCCATCTTGGCACGGTCATTAATAACCTTTTCATTTTTTAAAGCATCTACCGCAAGGGATATAGTCGCCAGCGGTGTTTTAAACTCGTGCGTCATATTATTGATGAAATCGGATTTTATTTCACTTAATTTTTTTTGATTTAAAAGTGCTCTTATGGTAATAAAAAACGCGGCAAAAATGATTAGGGTAAATAAGATAGCGCCCAATACCATCCAATACATTTGTTTCCAAATGATATCCTTTACATGTGGGACCACTATCACCAGTAACTCCTCTGTAGAGAGGCCTTCAGCGAGGCTCCCGCTTGGTGCCTGGATAGGAAAAACGACTGATAAGTTGTGCGTGGTGTCAAGGCAGGCGTCGAGGTAATGCTTGGACTGGAGGTCATCTCCGATCATTGAAGTAGTAGTAATTGCAAACTCGAAATCAACATTTTTGATGCTATACTTCTCGAATGCTTTTTGTATCCTGTCCCGGATTTCTTCCCTCGTGAATTTATGTACAATGGTGGTTGGAAATACATTTAATGGAAACAGTAAATCGGCATTCTTCCGTTTATCAAAAGGTGAGAGATTCCCTTTTTCTTCGGCAAGATCATTTGCTGCTGTAACGGTTACCATTGAAACACCTTTTTCGAACTGTTGCTCCTTATCCTGCAGGGCTTGTTTTATCCAGAGAATCTGAAAAAATATTATCCCCATTAAGGAAACAAAAATCAGTATGGTGATGACAGGGAAAATTTTCTTCATGAAAGGCAAATTTAAAACTCACAAATCCTAAAACACAATAGAAACATAATACGGCTAAATTTTTAACAACTCTTACATCAATTCTTTTCACAGAAATCAATCAGTGTATTTATATTTCACCAAATAAATATAATTTAGAATTATGATTTCTCCTGCACGCGGCACTTTATTAATTGCAAACCCGTTTCTAAAAGATCCTAACTTTTCGAGAAGCGTTATTTTTTTATGTGACCATCGGGAAGAGGGTAGCTTTGGATTTGTGCTAAACAAAAAAATTTCTAAAGGTCTTAACGAACTAGTACCGGAGCTGCAAAACTTTCAGTTACCTGTGTACCAGGGCGGGCCCGTGCAGGGGGATACCCTTCATTTCCTTCACCAGTATCCAAATATTATCGGTGGTGGCGAAGAGGTTTTGAAAGACGTGTATTGGGGAGGCAATTTTGAAAGTCTCTTAATCAATTTAAAAAACAACAACCTTGATACAAACCGGCTTCGATTTTTTATAGGTTATAGTGGCTGGACGGAAGGACAACTTGATAATGAAATGAAAGAACAGAGTTGGCTAACAGTATCGGCCACACGAAAATTAATCTTCGATACGAGCCCTGAAGATACCTGGAAAAACTCACTGAAACACCTGGGCGGAAATTACGAGATGATGATAAATTTTCCGCTGGATCCTCAGCTCAATTAAATCACTGATGTTTATCGTTTAAAATAAAAATGGCATGAAAAGATTAGCTGTTATGTTTGGAATTTTATCTCTCGCCGTTTTTACTAATGTTTATTGAAAAAGGTAAGAAAAAACCAAAAACCAAAAAAAGTGAAATGATTTTAATCAGCTCACAAAAAGTTACAGGCAGATGTAAATAGTTCCCTATTTTTATTAAAAAAGTTGCTCTATAAACTTTTACTGTTTCCCGCGAGGATCTTTCTTCATCTCTATTGCCGCAGAGTCGTTATTAATAAAAAAGAAATTACCAGTCTGAAAGGGCCGCTGCTTATAGCAGCAAATCATCCCAATTCATTTTTAGACGCCATCATACTTGCAACGCTTTTTAAAAGCCCAATTTATTCATTGGCAAGAGGCGATGCCTTTGCGGGGAAAGTAATTACCCGTTTGCTGAGTTCTCTGAACATGCTACCTGTGTATAGAGTAAGCGAGGGAGTAGAAAATCTCGAACATAATTATGGGACGTTTGATGCCTGCCAAAGTATATTTAAGAATAACGGCATCGTTTTAATTTTTAGCGAAGGCAGGTGCATCAATGAATGGCACTTGCGACCTTTAAAAAAAGGGACAGCAAGGCTGGCGTTTGGCGCCTGGAAAAAAGGATATAAACTAAGAGTATTGCCCTTGGGAATTAACTACAGTTTTTTTAGAAAATTTGGTAAAACTGTTTTTTTGAACTTTGGAAACTTCATCGAAAAAAAGGACATCACAGATGACCTTTCAGCAGGAAAAAGCATCAATGATTTCAACGAAAAATTAAGGGACCAGCTTCGGGATCTTGTTTTTGAAATTGATAAAAATGACCAGCTAAAACGGGATGATGTCTTTTATCATAAAATGCCTGTTATCAAAAAATCCCTTCTTTTTATTCCGGGAATATTTGGAATTATTTTACATGCACCCTTATTCTATGGCATTCACTCGTTCATAAAAAGCAGGGCTGAAGACCACTATGATTCTGTCATGACAGGATTATTATTTTTTGTTTATCCGATATATGTTATACTCATAACTGTCATACTATTAGTCATTACCAAAAGCCTGACAGCACTGCTTCTACTCATTTTAATGCCATTTTCTTTATGGAGCTATGTGCAATTAAAAGTCAAATAATAAATAAGTCACCATTCTTCATTCTTCATTGATAATTATTCCTGGCGCAACTTATGCTCTTTGATCAATTCGTTAATCCCCAACTTTCTTCAATGGGCGGTTCATTAAAATTAATGTTATTAGCAGAAGGAGTGGCTAACGTTTATCCGAGCCTGGCGCCCACTATGGAATGGACGCCGCTGCCGGTGATGCACTTCTAATATCTTTAAATCCTGGTGTTTATCAAACAGACTTACAAACAGCACTTCTATACGATAAGGAAAATTTATTAAACCCTTCTTTTATTGCGTTATAAATCTTGCGCACTTAGGAACCTCTTTTTTGACGATGCCTGGTAATTCATTACACCAGGTTACCGCTAAAAAGTTCTTTAACCATTTCATGAAAATCTTCTTTCTTATTCGTATGAG
>JBDTSD010000270.1:0-4964 GCA_039931355.1 Ginsengibacter sp. | reverse complement strand
TTAAAGAAAAACATTGGTGGCCGCAGGCGGAAGCTATGGTTGGATTTTATAATGCCTGGGAAATTACAGGTGATAATTCCTGGGTAAAAAAATCAATTGGCAGTTGGCAATTTATAAAAGACCATTTGCTGGATAAAAAAAGCGGTGAATGGTTCTGGGGCATTGATGAAGATTACAAAGTAATGGAAGAAGACAAAGCAGGTATTTGGAAATGCCCTTACCACAACTCAAGGGCATGCATTGAACTAATCAGGCGGATTGAGAAATTAAAGCAATGAATAAAAAAGGTGAGTTCATAATTGATTTAATGAAGGACTTATAAAACACTATCAATGAAAAAATTTATTTCTTGTTGTCTTTTTTTCCTTCCGTATGCTTTTGTATCCGCACAAAACACATTCGATATTACAACTTATGGAGCTGTTGGCGATGGGAAAGCGGTTGCGACTAAAGCATTTCAAGCAGCGATTGATGCGTGTAACAAAAATGGTGGCGGAGATATTGTTATTCCAACAGGGATTTTTATTATTGGCACCGTTCATTTAAAATCTAACGTGCACCTGTACCTGCAGGCAGGAGCAATATTGAGAGGAAGTGCAAACCTGCAGGATTACGAAACTTACACGCCGGAAAAACCATATATCCCCATTCACAAAGGCATGCTTTTTACTGAAGACGCTGAGAACATTGTAATATCAGGTGAAGGGCAGATTGATGGAAATGGGGATGTTTTTTTTAACCAGGATGAAGCCAAAAAACTCGATGCGGAAACCACGAAGTTTACCCGGCAAAAAGCCAATTACCGGCATGTACATGAAGGCATAGGAGATGGGCCGATTGTACCAAAAGACCGCCCCTACCAGATGTTTGTTTTCAGTAATTGCCGCAGGGTCACGGTAAAGGACATACGCATTACATCCGCGCCTTTCTGGTGTATGCATTTTGCGGATTGCGATGCTGTGAATGTAAAGAACATACGGCTTTGGAACAACCTGCTGGCGCCGAATGCGGACGGAATAGACGTTACCAGTTGTACCAACGTAATCATAGAAGGTTGCGATATTCGTGCCGGTGATGATACCATTGCCATTGTTGGCTACGATCACCATTTTGAGATTCCCGGCTTTAAACATCTGCGACATCTTTCTGAAAATATCATCATCAGTAATTGCAATTTGCAATCTTATTCAAGCGGCATACGCATTGGATTCTTAGATCAAAATACAGTGCGCAACATTCAGGTGAGCAATGTGAACATTACCAATTCCACAAGAGGTATTGGCATCTTTCTTCGTGATGAAGGTTCGCTTGAAAATATCACCTTTTCAAACATATATATTGAAACACATTTGCGAACCGGTGATTGGTGGGGCAATGGCGAACCTATTCATATTTCTGCCGTTCGTGGTAAAGAAAATGTAAAGCTTGGACAAATAAAGCATGTGCTTTTCAGCAACATCATTTGCAAAGGCGAAAATGGAATGTTGATCTACGGCAGCGATGAAAGTATTATTGAAGATGTCTCTTTTGATCATATTCGTTTCGAACTTACCGACAGCAAACTAAATGATGTTGCCGGGGGCAATGTTGATCTTAGAGGAAGTAGCTTGCAGAAGTCTCTTTTTGAAAGAGATATTCCGGGCTTGCTGGCGCAATATATAAAAGGCCTGCGGATAAACGATTTCCAATTAGAGTGGACGAACACACGCATGCCTTATTTTACCAATGGTATTGAACTCACTAATTTTGACAATGTAACCATTTCAGATTTTACAGGTGATGCATCTCCCATAAATCCTAAAGCTCATAGGGTTTATGCAAAAGATGGAAAGGGATTGCGAATAGAAAATGAAAAAAATGCGTTCAAAGAAAATGTGCAATAGATAAATTTTTTGAATGAAGTTTGGAAAAGACTTTGCCGTAAATAATTTAATCACTATTGCCTGGATAAAAATTACGGAAGTGAATGAAATGCATTACTGGTATTAATTTTCATCGCTCCTCTCCTTTGGAGAGGGGGTTGGGGGCGAGGCTTGTAGCAGCAAGATTTTATTCGGTTCGTTAAACAAGAATTTAATTTAATGAAACGTTTTTTTGGATATGCAGGTGTTTTGATGTTGTTCTTTACCTTATCGTGTATGTTCAGGCAAAAGAAAAGGAACATTATATTTTTCGGCGATTCTATTACAAAGAACGGAACAGAACGCGATGGCTTCATAACAATGCTGCGACAGATGCTCGATTCAAATCAATTACCTGGTGCTTATAAATTGGTGGCATCAGGAATTAACGGTAATAAAATAAAAGATCTTTATACCAGGATGGACAATGATGTGCTTGCTAAAAATCCATCCATAGTAATTATCTGGATTGGCGTGAACGATGTATGGCATAAACTTTCAGGCAACGGTACTTCAGCTGATCAATTTGCAAATATTTATAGCGATGTCATTAAAAGATTGCAGGCGCAGAACATAAAAGTGATGCTCGTAACGCCTTCCGTCATCGGCGAAAAAAAGAATGGCGTTAATCCGCAGGATAATGATCTGGATTTATATGCTAACATTATACATAAGCTGAGCGATCAATATAAGTGCAAGTTGATTGACATGAGAAAAGCTTTTGCTGAATATGAAAATGAAAATAACCCTGACAATAATAATTCAGGTATTCTCACTGTAGATGGGGTACATTTATCAAAGAAAGGAAATGCGCTGGCTGCTGAAAAAATAATGCAGGTACTGGCGCCGGTTTTAAAATCAACAATATCAGATTAAAGCTATTCGCAAACAAATAAAAACGCTATCATGACAACAAGACGTTCTTTTCTTAAAGCTACCACCGTTCTTTCTGCAGGCATGTTGCTAACAAGGTCTTCAGGCTGCAATTCAAAAAATTCTCTTATAGGCCTGCAACTTTATACAGTAAGAGATGCAATGGAAAAAGATCCACGCGGCACATTGGCAAAGGTTGCAGAGATTGGTTATAACTCGGTGGAACTCGCCACCTACACTGGTTCTGAAAAGTTTTATGGCATGTCTCCCTCGGAGTTTGCAATTGCCTTAAAACAAAATGGATTGGTTGCACCAAGCGCCCACTACAGGCTCGGTGAAGAACAGCCAAAAGGTGTAGTACAGCAGGGAACTATGTTGCACGATTGGGATAAAGCTGTAGATGATGCTTCAGCCCTCGGGTTAAAATATATGGTGTGCGCTTATCTCGCTGATGTAGAACGCGGCAATCTCGATCACTATAAAAAAGTAGCAGAGCAATTAAATACCGCAGGCGAAAGATGCAAAAAAGCAGGCATTCAATTGTGTTACCACAATCATGATTTTGAATTTATAAAACAGGGTGATCAGTATCCTTACGATATATTATTATCTGCTGATAAAGATCTTGTGAAGATGGAAGTTGATTTGTATTGGGTTACAAAAGCCGGCCAGGACCCGATAAAACTTTTTAATGAACACCCGGGCAGATTCCCTCTTTGGCATGTTAAGGATATGGACAATACAACTAAAAAAGATTTTACTGAAGTTGGCAATGGCGTCATAGATTTCAAGAAAATATTTGAACATAAAAATAAAGCCGGCATGAAATACTTTTTTGTAGAACAGGATAAAACACCGGGCTCACCCTTCGATAGCATTACCAAAAGTATAGCTTACATAAAAAAGAATCTCGGGTAGATTTTAGTAAAAACATGCCTTCCATCGCCAGGTTTCTTGTAAAATAAAAATGAAAAAAAATTATGAACTACAAATATTCTCTCCTCGGTTTTTTATTAGCAATTTCTTCTCTTGTATATAGCACACCGGTAAAAAAAGATTTTTATCAAATAAAAGTGTATCACCTGAAAAGTAATGAGCAGGTATCAATGACGGATGGGTATTTGAAAAATGTTTATTTACCCGCTATGCACCGTGCTGGTATAAAAAATATTGGCGTGTTTAAGCCCATTGCAAATGACACGGCAACGGCAAAGCTTATTTATGTATTTATTCCCTTTTCCTCTTCCGCTTTGTGGATGGATATTGATGCAAAGCTTGAAAAAGATGGCGTGTATAACAATGAAGCAAAGAGCTTTAATGAAGCCGCTGCAGACAACGCTCCTTATGAAAGAATAGAGTCAATTTTACTGGAAGCTTTTTCGGGCCAGGCTCATCTGGTTTTACCTGAAGATAAAAATACAGAAAGGGTTTTTGAGCTAAGGAGCTATGAAAGTCCGACCGCAAATTTGCATAAGAAGAAAATGGCTATGTTCAATACGGGCGGTGAAATAGAGATATTTAATCGCCTTCGTTTCAACCCGGTTTTCTACGCAAAAGTTTTATCAGGAAGCCATATGCCAAACTTTATGTACATGCCCATCTTCACAAGCGTAGAAGACCGTAATGCCCAATGGAAAAGGTTTGGCGAGAATTCAGTTTGGAAAGACATTTCTACGCGGCCTGAGAATGAAAATAAAGTTTCTGTTTCGCACATTGATAGTATCTTAATGCATGCTACAGATTATTCTGACTTTTGAACCCAGGTCGCTTATGTAACCATTAACTTTCTTAAAATTTTATTTAGAGGTATAGTATTTTTCAAAACCCAATTATGATTATTTATATGAAAAAAGTTTCCATTGCACTTGCTGCCTTACTTGCTTTATTGATCTCCACTTTACCACGAACGCATGCGCAGACTAACGCTCAGCCAAATGTGAACTCAATGGTTAAGCAAATGACCCTTGAAGAAAAGGTTGGGCAAATGGCACAGGTTTCAATCGAGTCACTTGGCGGAGTACAAAATGGAAATTTTTCTTTCAACCAGGATAAATTTAAAGACGCGGTAGTCAATTATAAAGTTGGATCGTTATTGAATACCCCGGGGTTGCTCAATGCGGCACAATGGAATGGTGTAATCGAAGAAATTGAAAAAGCGGCAAAAGAAACCCGCATGAAAATTCCTGTGCT
>JBDTSD010000269.1:0-5009 GCA_039931355.1 Ginsengibacter sp. | reverse complement strand
TAATATAACCGAGCCTTCCCGATTATCGTATAGACCTCCTGGTCAAAGCTTATTTGAGTACATTCTTCCAGGTTAATTAACGCCACTAATACATTGTCTTCCGGTTGTACTTTGTTTACCTGGTGGTCATGATACTAAGGTTTTCTTTGAATGAACGGCTTCAAGCGTGAACACCATTCCATTTTCAATTATGGAATTCAGCTTGTCAGTTACTGATTGTTGAAATCCCGGCAGCAGCGTAAGATCTTTGCCCCAGAATGCGACATTTTTAAATACACTTTTTACTAACTTATCAGGTTGCGTGTTTTGCCATAGCTCATAAAATTTGTCGGCCATATCATCTTCTATTAAATAATTTTGGTCGTTACATTCACCATAATATTCTTTACCGTTTTTCTTTACTGCCTTCATAAAATAAAAATATGCTGCGAATCCTAAGGCAAACAACCCTGGCACGGTATCATTTTTTTTATAATAATTTAGCAATAGGGGAAGGCATCGCATCCTGATCTTATAACTATAATTCAGTGTAATATTTCTCCAGTGATGATTGACGTGCGGATTCCGGAACCTGTCCAGCACCTTTTCTATAAAAACGGCTACCGTTTCTTTATCCACCTCGTACGGAATAGAAGGCCCGACTTCATTTTTCATTAAACCCTCAATATAGCTTTCCATTATTTCGTCATCCATTGCTTCCTTTACAGTTTCAATGCCCGCAAGAAAAGCGATACCGCAGCTCAAGGTATGTGTGCCATTGAGCACCCGTAATTTTAATTCGCGATACAATTTAATATCACTTTCAATCACCATTCCTTCATCTGCTTCGGCAAATGATAATATTTTCCTTATCTCGCCATCTCCTTCAATAGCCCACAACCTGTATACTTCGCACACCGTGATTAGTTCATCTGTGTAACTGAGTTCCTTTTCAATTTCCTTCTTTATTTCTTCACCGGGCATGCCCGTAATAATTCTGTCAACAAGTGAATTACAAAAATAATTACATGTTTCTACCCATTCAATAAAGTCATCATCCAGCTCATTCAGATGCGCCAGTTCAAGAACAATGGATTCTAATTTTTTACCGTTGTCAGGAATTAATTCTGTAGGCACAATTACAAAACCACTTCGCTTGCTGCCATTGAATGCCATAAATCTTTCGTATAAAAATGCCAGTAATTTACCGGGATAAGAAACCGGCGGATACCGTCGTACATCATCATTCACCAGTTGGATACCTACTTCTGTGGTCTCGGAAATGATCACCTGCAAACTTTGACTGTGTGCACATTCTAAAATTTGCTCCCATTCTTTATCGGCACTCAATACGCGGCTAATAGAAGAACTAATAACATTCTCTTCAATCTTTTCTCCATTTTCAACTCCGCGAACACACAGCGTATATAAACCATCCTGTCTCTCAAATGCTGACGCATCACCCCCCGAAGTTGTTTTTACAGCAACAATTCTTCCGTTAAAAATATTCATCCTGTTTGCCTTATCAATAAAATAATCCGGAAGGCCACGAAGCAACATTCCCGTACCGAATTGCAACACCTTTTCAGGCAATTCTAAAAGCCCTTCATCCGGCACAGCCACTTTTTCTGACGATATATTTTTTAATGTGTAGGCTGATAATCTCATAGATGAATATTTTTATTATTTAAATTATATGCCGTTTCATTTCACAAATTTTCTAAAGGATTCCACTTTTTTCCAAAAACCCATTCTGCATCAATAGCATCGGCAACTGGAGCACCTGCGGCTTCATCCAAATTATTTTTGAACCAGGCATAATCACCGCGGTCCCTGTGACAATTAAAATAATAAACCCTACTTCCCCATTGAATCAAATTTGTGGTGGGTACGAGGTAAATGTCCTTATCCGTCATGTTTTGAAAATGTGCAATCAACGAGATAGAATTGGGCATCCCTCGGATACCGTCCTAAATTAAATCCTTCGAGTTAAGCTGTTTTCTTAAAGTCTGTACGGCATCGTAGTATTTCTTTTTTCCCGTTACATTATATAACAGCAATAAATCCCTACCCGGAGCAATATTATCAAGCGTAAGATTATCAAATTCATAAGTACTGATGTTGCCACTATCGTCAAGAAAAAAGCCCATACTTTTTTGTAGGTAATCAAAATATTTTGCATCACCAGTCGCCTTCCACAAGCCTTGTATGCCCTGTAAGATCACATCCTGGTCGTAGGTCCATTTGGTAAACTTGCCTTGAGCTTGTGGAGAATCTCCCCATAGCTTCATGACGGTGTTTGACATTTCCTGCGCATACGAAGGGATGCTTTGCGCGTTCGTCAAAACGGGAATAGTTATTACCAACAAAAGGCTAAAAAGATTTCTCATCCGTCCATGAAATTTTTATTTGATGAATAGTTTTTACTTTGGATTTTATAGCGGGTTCTAATTAATTTTTAAAGATGTTTCATTTTTATATCATTCTAATAAGCTGAATCCTTTTCAGAAGAGATAACACCAGGGTCTTTTAGCTGCGAACCTTTAAAAGATTTTTCAGAAGTTGTTTTGTGCAACCGCTTCTGTAAAACCAGTAATTCGCAAACAAAAAAATAAAATCAGCTTTTTACGATGCATAATATATTGCTTAACACCGTAACAAGTGTAGCCCCATATTTGGTAAATGCAAACCCAATTACCGTATTTATTTACGCAAACGTTACCGAAAACGATGCCGGCAAAATTTTATTGAGGAATCATGAAAATTTTTATGCAAAAAAACATGATAAAGCAAAAAACTATATTTCAAAAAATGACATTTTTTACAACGCAAGCACCTTCCACGCTTCGCTGCTTTTATAAGAAGCTTCAATAATTTCAATAACCTTCAAAGCAGCTTGGGGTGTTTCGGGCAAAGGCTTATCATTTCTAATAACTTTTCCATTTATTTCCGTGTGCAGCAATCCCCGCTCTGAGCCAGGTTCTGTTCTCCAACCGTCTTATTGCCCGCCGTCAGCCTATCTTCCTGAAGATTTGTTTTCGATTTTATAAAGGACCTTTCAATCCATTAAAAATATTACACGCTAAAATTTCACGCACTGAATAACCCGATCTCAAGTGCACCCTGAATGTTTTATAAAATTTTTCTATTGAACAGGCTCTACCCTAAACCAATCAAAATCGGCGTAGCCGGAATCGTTCGTTTGCGATTCTCTTGTAAAAAATATTCCTGCTTTAGCCCCGATCCATCTTCCCGGTGCAGCATCGAATTCATTTCCTGCATTTAGAAAACTTTTTCCATCGAGGCTATAGCTGAAAAAACATTTACCTCCCTGCATCACTTTTACCCTTAAATAAATTTCACCTGTATTCATTTTTGTAATGACAGATTCGGTTTCTTTATTTCCCTTATCAGCATCTTTACAAACTGAATAGACTAAATACACTCCATCCTCTTTATCTTTCAAAGCGATGTTTGCATAACTCATTCCCAGGATGGTTAAGCCAGCCTTTTCATTTTCCACTTTTTCATTAGGATGAAAATTCATTTTGGTTGTGATCATAAATTCACCAGCCGGAAATTTTTGCAACAGCACATTTGGCGCTGCCCATAAATTGTTGTCGCTATCCGGCAACCTTTGCGAATACAATCGCAGTGAGCCTTCAGCAGGATTCATGAAATAAAATGTAGCAGCAGGATTTGCCATCCACTGCCATTGCAATCCTAAACTATTAGCGTTGAATTCATCACTTTCAGCAGGCGTTGTTATTGAATATTTTTTCTCAACATTGGGTTTTTTGTATTTCAACACAGGTTCACCTTTCACATCACCATCCTTATCTTCTCCAATTACCGGCCAGTCATTTTTCCATATCATTGGCTGCAAATGAACCACCCTGCCATACATATCCTTATCCTGGAAATGCAGGAACCAATCTTCACCGGTTTGCGTAGTGACCCATGCTCCCTGGTGCGGCCCATTGATATTTGTTGATCCCTGATCCATTACAACTTTTCGTTCATAAGGCCCATAAATATTTTTTGATCTCAATACCAATTGCCATCCTGTGGACACGCCACCTGCCGGAGCAAAAATGTAATAGTATCCATTGCGCTTGTATATCTTCGGGCCTTCAATCGTTGGATCTTTTTCATGTCCGTCATACACCAATTTTCCTTCATCCAAAATTTCGGTTCCATCTTTACTTAATTTTTTTATCACTAAAATACTTTTTATACCGGCACGGCTACCCGCAAATGCATGAACTAAATACACATTGCCATCATCATCCCACAACGGGCAAGGATCAATTAAACCTTTGCCTGCCGCTACCAGCAAAGGTTGGCTCCAGGGGCCGGCCGCATTTTTTGCTTTAATAAGATAAATACCAAAATCAGGATCTGGATAATAAATATAAAACTCACCGTTATGAAAACGAATAGAAGGAGCCCAAACTCCATCGCCATGTTGCGGTGTAGAAAAATGATCATAGGGAGGCTGCCGCAATAAACCATGCCCGATAATATTCCAGTTCACCAAATCTTTTGAATGTAAGATTGGTAAGCCGGGAATATCTTCAAAACTGGATGACACCAAATAAAAATCATCGCCAACTCTTACGGCGTCAGGGTCAGAATAATCTGCATTGAGAATTGGATTTTTGTAAGTACCATCGCCGTTGTCTGCTACCCAAACTCTTGACACATAATTTTTTTGCGCAACTACAAAAATGGAAGACAGGAACAGGCAAACAAATAAAATATTTCTTTTTAGCATCAGTATTATTTTTCATTTACCCAATCACCAATAATATTTTTGATTGTATATTTTTCGACTTCTTCATCCGTCAGTTGCTTTGACCATGAAACACGATTTTCTTTCGCAGCACCCGGTCCGTAATTTTCATATTCTGCATATCGCGTCGTTTTATAATTATCGGTCTGGTTCCAGTTGCTCCAACCTTCTGGTTTTATATGTTGGCCCATGTAACAATGAATATAAGCAATACTAGCATAAGGACGCCACGGCC
>JBDTSD010000268.1:0-5025 GCA_039931355.1 Ginsengibacter sp. | reverse complement strand
TCGAGAATATCGTGGTTTACATTGAAAACAATTGTTTTTAAATCGCCGGTTGCCGGCGCAGAAATGATAACCCGCTTTGCGCCTGCAGTAATGTGTGCTTCAGCTTTCGCTTTGTCAGTAAAAAAGCCTGTGCTTTCAATTACCACGTCCACATCATGCTCTCCCCACGGAATTTGCGCAGGATCTTTTTGTTTATATATCTTAATTTCTTCACCATTAACAGTTATTGAATCTTCCCCGCTTTTCACGTTACCTTCAAACCTTCCCTGTGCGCTGTCATATTTTAAAAGATGTGCCAACACTTGAGGGCTGGTAAGGTCATTTATCGCTACCACATCTATTCCTTTCATGTCATAAATCTGCCTGAAAACAAGGCGGCCAATTCTGCCAAAACCGTTAATAGCAACTTTAGTAGTGCTCATAATTTATTGTTTTATTTTAAAAATAAGTTGCAAAAGTACGTTTTGTGGAAGAAATTCTTTGTTATAAAATTAAGAAGCTTCATTATCGCCAGCGTGGCTGGAAATATTTGAAAGTCAAATTTCTACTTATTTTTTCCACTAACATATTTATTGCCTCTTACATAAAACCGGTAGGGAAGCAAGCTATCAGGATAAGCGCTTTCTACGCCGATCCTCGGGCTTATTCCAATTTTCGTTCCCGGTATGGAAAAATTATCTTCAAAAATGGATATTTCTTTTTTATTCAATTTTAACCCTGAATGATGCTTAAAAATGCCCAGTGCCTTGCCAACATTTCCGGGGCCACGGGTCAGCGTGTAGTCATGCTTACTTTTCCCGGTTCGCTTTAGCATAATGTCTATTCCTTTTAGTGGTTCCACGGCTCTCACTAATATCGCATGCGGTTCATCCTTATCGTTTGTTACTATATTAAACATCTGGTGCATGCCGTAGCATATATACACGTAAGCAATGCCACCCGGTGCATACATGTGTTCATTCCGCATCGTGCGCCTGTTTCCAAATGAATGAGAAGCCTTGTCGATAATGCCGCCATAGGCTTCTGTTTCTACAATTCGACCCGAAGTAACCTCACCATCAAATGTGGTAACTATTATTTTACCAAGGAGGTCCCGTGCAATTTGCACCACATCTTTTCGCTGGTAAAATGATAACGGTAGTTTGGTCATAATAAAAGGGATGGCAAATTAATGAAAACATTACCAATAAACTTTCGGACACAAACCAGATATATTTTCTAAGTTTGGCTATTTATAATAAGCTTAATATTACGGCTTGCTGGAAGAAATTATCATAGCCATTCAGGCATATTTTAAAGCGCACAGGTTTATAGTAAAAAACAAGCTTTGGAAATGGATTTTAATTCCTGGTCTGATCTATAGTTTGCTTTTTGTCGCCGGTTTTTTTCTTTTCTGGAAATCGTCTTCCCATTTTATTGATTATTTTTTTTCCCGTACCGGAATAAAAGTCTGGATGCAAAAAGAGCAGGGAAGTTTCCTGAAATTCTTATTCGTGTTCGGGCAAATTATCCTGCAGCTTATCCTGATGCTCTTTTATTTTTCTTGGTTTAAATATTTATTTTTAATAATAGGCTCACCCGTATTCGCCTGGTTAAGCGAGAAAACAGAATCCTTGCTTCATAATAAGTCCTATCCTTTTAACCTGGAACAATTTTTTAAAGATGTAGCAAGAGGAATAGGGATTGCGTTAAGAAATACGCTATGGCAAACGGTATATTCCGTTTCCATTTTAATTTTATCATTAATTCCTTTGCTTGGATGGGCAACGCCGGTGCTTGCCCTTTTTGTGGAATGCTATTATTTAGGCTTTTCCATGCTGGATTACACCAGTGAAAGAAAGGGCCTCTCATCGGCTGAGAGTATTGATTTTATTGGACATCACAGGGGCCTGGCTATCGGTAACGGGATAGTTTTTTACCTGTTGCATATAGTACCGGTAATTGGCTGGGTAATGGCGCCGGGCTATGCGGTGATCGCTGCAACGCTCAGCCTGCAACAAACTAAAAATATAAAGGAAATCATTCCCGCAGCTAATTTATAAATGAACAATGGTCTATCTGATTCCTTCTTTTTTATCTGAAAATGCGGTGGAAACTATTCCTGCTTATGTGCTGCAGGCGATAAAACATTGCCAGGTAATTTTTGCCGAGAATGAAAGAACGGCCCGTCGTTTTTTGAAAAGCCTTGACAGGGAAATTGTGATTGATAATTTTGAATGGCATACAATTCATAAAGCAGAAAAGGAAATGGTAAACATCTTCCGGCAAAGAATAAAAGAAGAAAAAAATATCGCTATAATAAGTGAAGCCGGTTGCCCCGGCATTGCGGATCCGGGACAAATACTTATTCATGAAGCGCAAAAATTAAATGCAGTTGTGAAGCCTCTTGTCGGCCCTTCTTCCATATTACTCGCTTTGATGGCCAGCGGGCTTGATGGCCAGCAATTCTGTTTTACCGGTTACTTACCTATTGACAATGCTGAAAGAAATAAAAAACTAAAGCAGCTTGAGGAAGAATCAGCAAAGAACAAAAGCACGCAAATATTTATTGAAACTCCCTTCCGGAATAATAAAATGCTGGAAGCAATCCTGCAAAATTGTAAACCTTCAACGCTCTTATGCATAGCCGCCGAAATAACTTCTCCGCAGGAATGGATTAAAACAAAAACGATCGCAGAATGGAAAAATCAAAAAACTGACCTGCACAAGAAGCCGGTAATTTTCTTGTTGTTAGGTTAATACTCTAACCGCCCTTTTTAATACCTCTTTTAGAAAAATTGCTATAAGAAATTATGTCCCTCTCCCCTGGAGAGGGGTTGGGGTGAGGCCGCCTCAAAACAACAACGGTCCCTTAGAATTGCTGTGCGGTTGTTTGCCAAGATGAGCATACGCTTTGGCAGTTACTTCCCTGCCGCGGGGTGTACGCATAATAAAACCTTCCTGTATTAAAAATGGTTCATACACTTCTTCCAGTGTGCCGGTTTCTTCACCCACTGCGGTGGCAATAGTAGTGATACCCACGGGGCCGCCTTTGAATTTTTCAATGATTGTTGTAAGGATCCTGTTATCCATTTCGTCAAGTCCGTACTCATCTACATTCAAGGCTTTCAACGCATGTTCCGTAATGGCAATATCAATCACACCATTTGAAAGCACCTGTGCAAAATCTCTTACTCTTCTCAATAAACCATTTGTTATTCTTGGTGTGCCGCGGCTTCTTCCTGCAATTTCTGCTGCAGCATCGGAAGTAATTTTTGTATTAAGTATGGAAGCCGAACGCAGGATTATCTTTTGTAAAGTCTCTTTGTCGTAATATTCCAACCTTGATTTAATGCCAAATCTTGAGAGCAACGGCGAGGTTAGTAAGCCACTTCGTGTAGTGGCCCCTATTAATGTAAAAGGATTAAGATTTATCTGGACACTGCGGGCATTAGGGCCTGTATCAATCATAATATCTATGCGGAAATCTTCCATGGCAGCATACAGGTATTCTTCCACTACATTGCTCAGGCGATGAATTTCATCAATGAACAATACATCGTTTGATTCAAGGTTGGTAAGTAGGCCCGCAAGGTCACCGGGTTTTTCTATAACCGGGCCGCTGGTTTCTTTAATGTTTACACCGAGTTCATTAGCAACAATGCGGCTGAGCGTTGTTTTGCCAAGGCCAGGCGGTCCGTGAAAAAGAATATGATCAAGCGCTTCTTCCCTTTGCCTTGCAGCCTTTATGAATATGCGCAGGTTCTCAATTATCTGCCTCTGCCCGCTAAACTCCTCAATTACTGCGGGCCTTATATTATTTTCAAACTCTTTCTCTCCCGGAGTCAGTATTTCTTTATCAGTATTTAGGTTTTTATTAGCCATTGTTATGTATAAATCATCTTCTGTAAAACTAAACTTTTCTCTGCATTGCTATCAGGCTAAAATATTATAGCAATGCCATTATTGCAGGCCTGGCCTAATATATAATTTTCTGGATAGCTGTTTAATTTATTAAAATAAATTTAGCATAATGCTGGCTGGTGAATTGTCTGCATATTTTTTATGGAACGAATTTAGATCAACTCTTCTTACACATACATAAAAGCCCTTCACTATGTAATTGAAATAAAGCAAAGTTCATTTTGTGAAAGAAGAGGCTTATAATAAATTATAGAAAATGCTTATTTAATCTGAATAGAATTTATGAAACAAAAAATAAAACTGGGAATTCTTGATCAGTCAATTGTGCGGCAGGGAAGTTCTGCAAGCGATGCAATCAAAGAAACTATTGCTACGGTAAAACTCGCAGAGAAATTGGGTTATAGCCGTTTCTGGATCTCTGAACATCATAATGCCGCCTCTATAGCAGGTTCTACGCCGGAAGTATTGATGGTAAAGCTGGCTGATGTGACAAGTAAAATACGCATAGGTTCTGGTGGTATTATGCTTCCCAATCACAGTGCTCTAAAAGTTGCGGAGAACTTTAGAATGCTTGAAACACTTTTCCCCGGCCGTATTGACCTGGGAATGGGCCGTGCACCCGGCACCGATCGCATTACCTCTACCATATTAAATCCATCCAACGATTTTAGTGAAGACAGTTACCTGACGCAGTTAGCACATCTTCAACATTTTTTTAATGATACTGCGGGCACAAGTTATGGACACCTGCTCGCCGTACCAAAGGCAGAAACTGTACCTGAACAATGGATATTAAGCAGCAGCGGCGGAAGCGCAAAAATCGCTGCACAGTTTGGAATGGGTTTGGCAATTGCAAGATTTATAAATGGAAATGCGACACCCGATATTGTAGAAACATACCGTAAAAATTTCCAGCCATCAGAACAATTTCCCGAGCCAAGAGCCATGCTTTCTATCTCAGTGCTATGTGGCGAAACAGAAGAAGAAGCAAGGAAGATGAGAAAACTAATGGACTATCGTTTGCTTCAATTTGAAAAAGGCAACTTTGATAAGCCGGGCAGTTATGAATCTATAAAAGATTATACTTTTTCTGAGATGGAACTTGCCCGAATTTCTTATAAC
>JBDTSD010000267.1:0-5031 GCA_039931355.1 Ginsengibacter sp. | reverse complement strand
TGAGAATAGAATAAGCAGTATAATGATACTATTCTTCATCTTCCTTTTGTTAGTCAATATATAAATTCATGAAAGACTTTGCCGTTTCATCGATTGAGTATGTGGTCACAGCGTTATAGTCTAACCCCACCTGTGAAAGTATTTCAAGCGCTTTTGTCACCATTTCGTCTTTGGTTTTTACAATGTGCCAATGCTTAAAATCAACATTCATTGGCTTGCAAAAACTAATTACATGGCATCCTGCATAAAGCGCTTCCTGGCACACCATGCTAAATCCTTCGTAAAGGGAAGGATGCAGAAAAACTTTTGTTTGCTGCATTAATTTCAATACTTCTCCATGCTCTTTTTCTCCAACTAATTTAACGTTGTCTTCAAGGTCAAGCCGCATTATTAGCTCCTGCAGCACTCGACACTCCCTTCCTTTGCCAGCAATGATGGCAGAAATGTGTGGTAGATTTTTTTTTAATTCACCAATGCAATGAACAAGAATTTCGTACTGCTTCAATGGAATCAGTGAGCCTGCTCCCATAATATCAATGCTTCTCTCAACCGTATTAGAATCAAATAAATTTTTGTCAATACCATTTGGAACAATGTGCTGCGGCCTTATAAGAAAGTTTTTAAAAAATTCATCAGCTACAAAATCCGAAACGGCAATGAGTTCTTCCGGCAGAGGATGTACTTTTTTAATATACTTATTTTCTTCTTTTGCATCCTGCCCCAGTACCCAACAGCGATGTGTTATGCCGTATTTTTTTGAAAAGCGATTGCCGATGAAAGCACATTCTCCACACCAAAAGCTTAACAGCCCAATGATATTATTTTCCCTTTTTATACGCTTTAATTTTTGCCAGGCTCTTATCCAAATAAGTCGTCGTGCAAGCTTTCCTCTATCCTTTCCGCCAAGAGGGATTACCCTATTGCCATTCCAGGAATATTCTGTGGAAGTAAACGGATATTGAAAACTTAAAATAATTATTTTGATTTCAGGAAAGTTTCGATTGAATGACAATACTAAATTTTGCGCAAAAGGGAGACAGGAACTATCTGCTTCACTTTTCGAAAAGCCGGGAGTTATGATCACCAGTACTTTTGCATCAGTTTGCATTTAAAGAAACTATTTTACTACAAAAAGAAAGGCTTTCCTGGTTGTGCGTGATGAGAATAATCATTTTTCCCGCTTTTGCTAATTCGCTGAAATGAGTAAGCAAACAATTTTCAGAAGTTCTGTCAAGTTCGCTGAAAGGTTCATCGAGAATTATTAAATCAGCATTCTTATACAACGCTCTTGCGACAGCGATCCGTTGTCTTTGACCACCACTAATATTTCTTCCGTTTTCAGCAATTAATTTCTTCTGTATGTCGTATAATTCTGCAATGCCAGCAACAGTTGCAACGTCGGCCAGTCTTTCTTGATCTTCACAATTCTCGTTAAGTGTAATATTATTCAGCATGGAATCATAGATCAGGAAATTCTGTTGTTTTATGTAAGAAATTTTGTCCCAATAATGCTGGCGTTCACGCTCACTCGTTGTTGCATTGTTTATGAAAATGTTTCCGTAATCAGGATTTAAAAAACCGAGCAACAAATTTATCAATGTAGTTTTTCCCCTGCCTGAAATTCCCGATATGCCAATGAAATCGCCCGGTTTTATTTCCAATGAAAAGTTGGTCAAAATTTTTTCTTTTTCATATTTAAAAGAAACACCGGAAAATTGTATGGAATTGATGCAGGTATTTTCCTTCCCGTTACGCAAAGGCACTGACTTTTTATACAAAAGATTCGAAGTAGTAAATGAATACGTTTTTACTTGCCCGACGGCGTTCAAAATTTTAACAATACCCGGAATTATTTTATAAGCCGCAGCCATAAAAGCTCCGATGGTAATTACCTGGATTGGGTTTGATTTATTAAAAAGCGGGTGTAGTGCTATGAGTATGAACAAGCCTAATATGGCAAATACTTCTATAAGTCTCGATGGCATATTTTGTACTGCTAATTGCTCAGAGAGATAGCCATTTAATTTCGATTGCAACGCATCATACCTCCCTGAAAAAAATTCCCTGCTGTTATAAATATTACTTTCAATGTAACCGTCCAGGGCTTCTTTTAAATGTTGCATCGATTGTTCACCGGTCTTCTTAACGGAAGCCCGCATGTTGCTCAGTTTACGTTTCATATAAAAACCGATGATGAATACCGGTGGCATTAGTATCAAAAAAAGAATCGGAAACAATACAGGATTGTATAAAAGGATGGGAATAATAGTAAGAATTATTAATATTGACTGGCTGATGATTTGTTGCATACCTCTTAAAAGATAATGACTGAATTCTATTGGCTGTTGACCAATGCGCCGGAAATGCACCGAAGAGTCCACGTTTATATAATCACTAAAACTTCCCTGCAGGTAGTTTAATAAATTACTTTTCGATATGCGCGAAGCCACGTCATACACATATTTATATTGCATGCGGGAGATTAAATAGCCGGCAAGATTTTTTAAAGAAAAAAGAAGAAAGAAAACAGTAATCAGCAGAAGCGGTTCCTTACCACCAAGGCTAATGTTAAAAGGCTCAAAGGTCTGCGAATGATCTGGGTTTGTATAAAAATTTACAACAACCAGTAAAAGTATCAGAAATAAAATATCCAGCACGCTTATAAAAACGTCGAATATTACCAGTTTGAAAAAGTTTCTTTTTTCAATCGGCGTAAGAACTGAGACAATATTTTTAATAATTTCTTTCAGCTAATAAATACTATTTAAATTTTTAAAACCAGGCAAAAAAGAATTTGCGTGAATACTTTTATAATGCTGTACAAAGGGGCTACCGTTTTGCATTTACACGCTACCGTTAAACTGGATTATTTATCCTTTAAAATTTAATGGAAGGCTCGGACCATTTTTACCGGTGCGGAGCATTTCAATTTTTTTTCCAATCTGTATCGCTCTTATGCTTCTTTCCCAATTGAAATACTCTTGAAATATTAAACCCAAACCTGAGACCGCTTTTATCTCCATGCTTATCAGTTTCTGTAATGAAAGATTTTTCCGTTAGCCCCAGGGAATTTGTAAAGTGCATTTGAAAACGTGGCCTCCCGTTCCAAGGTCAATACCAAATGAAATAACATTGGTTGCGGTAGTTGCTTCTGCGCTTTGTAACTGGTAGTAGTATTCTCCGCTCACACTCGTTCTTTTAGAAATCTTTTGCCTTGCGGCGATACCTAAGGCAAAGATGTCACGTTTGTAAATGCCGTTTTTAAAGTGGTTGAAGGAAATATTATCTGTATGAATAAATGTTGGCATTATCTCCATCGAAAATCCATCGGTGAATTTCCTTCCAATGAGTAATTGAAATGTATATGAAAATGGGTCTGCTTTTGCATCGGGACTCGGCTTGGAGGAGGATGGAACTTCAACGGCCTTAACCGTGCTAAGGGTAAATGTTGGTACAAAAGATACAGTAACAGGCATTCGGACTGCGCCTGTAGATTGCCTCAATATTTTTATTTTAAAAAAAGCGTCGTATGTTTTTTGCCAGGCGTTATGACCTACCCCAATCATGAGATTGTTTGTTATGCCATAGTCGAAGCCAAGACGCACATTAAAAAGACCATAGTCGAGACCAAAGAATTGGTATAAGCCGTTGCTTAGCGGACTGAAGCGATGCGATATTCTTACATCCAAAACATTTGCGGGCAGGTTTTCTACGGAATGCCCATTGACAATGCGGGTATACTCAAATGTGTTAGCAGTATAAACGGTTTTATTCTCTCCACTTTCGTTTTCCAATTGCGTCATCAGGTTAGTAGTGTCCGTGGTAATTTTTGTGGTATCCTGCGCCATCATATTTCCATGAAGGCCGACGAGTGCAATGCATGGCAATAATAGTTTCGATAAATGCATAATAATTTGTTTATTTTTTTTCATAATTGCAGCTAATGGTAATTTCAATACTTTCTGCAATTTTATTTGTGACTATTGTTGGAACTTTTATACTATAATCTTTCAATAACACTTTGAAAGAGGCAATAGCAGAAATCTTCCCATCCTTAATAACTATTGTCCCAGGTGTACTAATATTTTTTGTAATGCCGTGAATCGTTAAATCACCCTGCACATTCACATTGTAACTTCCATCTTTCAATAAATTAATGGTACCAACATCCGTAACGATTCCTTTAAAGGTTGACTTCGGATATTTACCACTTTCCATATAATTTTCGTTAAAGTCATCTTCCATTTTTGCCTTAGGAAAATGAAAAGCACTGTTGAGCAAAGAAAATGCGAGAGATCCCGTTGCTGTATTAAAAACGCTTATTACCTGGTTATTATCTGCACTGATATTTTCAAGAGAAGTTTTAGAGAAGAAAGAGATTCTCCCATTCTTTGTAAAATAGGTCTGTGCAAAAGATTGGCTTATGCAGATAAATAATATTAATGATAAAAGACTGATTTTCTTCAAGGCATTTTTTTTAGATTGAACGATAACATCTTATTAAAAAAACATCTCCGGGTAAGCCCATATCTGCATCACCATTGATGTAGCCGCTACAAATTCCTTTAAGAATGACCGAATCTCCGGGCTTTACATCTTTGGTATTTTCTTCCATGGTACAATTAACCGATGCATCAGGAAGTTGTGTTTTTAAAAGAATGATTTGTTGATTTTGCTGATTCGTTGACACTTGTTTCACTTCGCCAGTTACAGCAACAATTGAGTTTAAATATTTTGATTTACCAATGGCAGAATCTTCAGTGAAAATTTTATAGAGAACGATGGCAGTAATTTGAACCGAATCCGCATCTTTCACCTCCTTATGCGGCTTGTTCCATAGCAAATACCCGGTTACAAATCCCATCACGGCTGCAGCAATAAAAAAAATAAATACGTTTCTATTCCGTCTTGCTTTCATAAAAACAATTACAGAAGATATATCGTGTTTTATGATTGAAAGGTTGCCGTGTGTATTATGAACTCTTGAAAATTAGTTTTATTAGCAGATTTGAATTCATATAGTTTATATGA
>JBDTSD010000266.1:0-5041 GCA_039931355.1 Ginsengibacter sp. | reverse complement strand
TGCCCCATCATCACCGTATGCAATACCGTTACTTCGTCAAACTCAAACTGGTCCTGCCTTAGCACGGCCATCCGCTCACCTGGGGTAATGCTTACTGTGCCTTTATTCGGCTCGATCTCACCACTTATTATTTTTATTAACGTCGATTTTCCTGCTCCGTTTGCGCCAATAATCCCATAACAATTTCCTTTGATAAAGCTAAGATTAACCTCATCAAACAACACTCTCTTACCATAAGCAAGTGTTACATTATTTACACTGACCATACTACTCCTTTTTTTGTCCGTAAGGACTTGATTTTTTTTAGAAGGCGCAAAAGTAAGAAGAAAGAACCAAGATGTAAACAGTTATCAATGATGAGTTGTGAGTTAGCATCCATAAGGGAGTGAGCAGTGATCAGGGAGTGAGCAGTAAAGAGTGAGTACTTACTACCATCTGCTTACCTCCTGCGGATACTTGGAGCTGATCAACTCGTAACAGATCACTGATCACCTGTCAATAATCGCTTTCAAATTAATCCTGTCCGGATAATCAGTAATGATTCCATCCACACCCATTGCATAAAGTCTTTTCGCTGAATCAATATCATCGACCGTCCAGGGAATTACCTGTATATTTTTCCCGTGAAGTGAGTCAACGATGGCCTTTGAAAGAAGGCTATAATCCGGGCTAATAATATCAGGCTTGAAACCATAAAGGTGAAAAAAGTGTCCGGTGGGTATTTGTTGATTTTCAATCAGGAGCGATATTCTCATTGAAGGATATTTCTCACTTACGATTTTCAGGCTACGCGGGTCAAATGATTGAATGATTACGCGGCTTTGAATTCCTTTCTGGTAAATGATATCCAATAAAAGATCAGCAAATTTTTCAGGTTCCGGATGAAAATTGTTATCCGTTGTTTTCTTCGATTTAATTTCTATATTGTAGAAAACCTTTTTATGGCTTGTTCTTGCAAGACAGGCTTCCACAGAGTCAATAAGCGTGGATAGCAAAGGCTTTTGTGCAGGCATTTTTTGCTGAGAAGAAAAACGAATATGCGGCTTTATCCCCACATCATATTTCAGCACAGAGTCGTAAGTCATCTTATAAATATTATACCGCATTTCATCTTTTTCTTCAAATGTTTTGCCGGAGGCGAGCGTGGTTATTTCATGGTTAAAAAAGGGCTCGTGGCTTACTACTACTTTATTATCAGCCGTAATTACTACGTCCATTTCAAGCGTATTTACACCAAGGTCGATTGCTTTTAACATTGCCGGTATTGTGTTTTCCGGCATCAGCCCGCGGCATCCACGGTGGCCTTCGAGATCGAATTTTTTTGGGCCCATATTTTTACATGAGAAAAAACAAACAGCGAAAAGAAGTAGTGGAAATATTTTCATACGCAAAATATTCCGGCTAAAATAATAACTAATGTTTATACCTATGGTATGCTTTGCAATTAGCTTTTTCTTTTATAGTGAATTAGCCAGTTTGTTTGCCACGTAGCTTCGTTGTCTTTGGTAGATTCCCATCGCCAGTCAAAGCTTGCCGGTGTTATGTTGTAAAAAACCATCCTGGAGATGAGCTCTTTTCCGTTTGGCAATTTTTGGGGTTGGGTAGCCAAAGTCATTTCATTGTTTTCAAATTTGCCGGATAACGCGATATAGCCTCCCTGGTTGTCTATCCACGTTTGTTGCCACATTTTTAATTGTGGATTGTACATACTCCAACTGCTTCCCGAATACTTTATTTCAGGGTCGTAAAAATTTTCATTGACGGTGCAGCCGTCCATAATCTTTAGTACCCTGTTTGTACCATGACTTGTATCGTTCCAGGTGAGATCCCATTGACCAACCCAAAAATCAAATTGAGCTGCTTCTGGCGCTGAACAGGGCTTTTGACTATTTGAATTCTGTGCATTTGATAATGATGCGGCGCATATAAACAGCGCAAAAAATAAACATTTTTTCATAGCAAAAGTTTTAGTTATAAATTTACTGCATGTGGCCTGCCTTTGTTTTCCATCTATAAATTTATTCTGCCGTTAGGCTCAAACATTCTTGAGTAACTAAATTAATTTTGCCTTTATTTAAAAATTTTATGTCTTTTACTACAACGATACAGGCGGCAGCCATTGAAAGTTTGGAAGAATTGTATGACCATCAATTTTCTGATAAAGATTTCCAGGTAAATGAAACCAAGCCCGAGTTTGAAGGTGATTATACCATTGTTCTTTTCTCCCTCTTAAAACCGCTCAAAGAATCCCCGGACAATTTAGGAAAGAAATTAGGCAACCTTATTTTGAAAAAAAATGCCAGCTTTTTTTCAGGATACAATATCATTAAGGGCTTTCTGAATCTTAGTGTAAAAGATGGCGCCCTCGTTGCTTTATTGCAGAAGAATTACAATGATATTTGTTTTGGTAAAAAGGCATTAAGCCATAAAAAAGTGATGGTGGAATATTCATCACCTAACACTAACAAGCCTTTGCATCTTGGCCATTTAAGAAATATTTTTTTAGGATGGAGCGTAGCAGAAATTCTTAAGGCAACTGGCTGTACAGTCTATAAATCAAGCATTGTAAACGATCGCGGTATTCATATTTGTAAAAGTATGATCGCATGGGAAGAGTTTGCAAACGGCGCTACGCCTGCATCCACGCATACAAAAGGGGATCACTTCGTTGGGGATTATTATGTAAAATTTAATGATGAATATAAAGAAGAAGTTAGTGAGTTAGTAAGGAATGGAGTTGAGAAGACCCGGGCAGAAAAAGATGCACCGATCATGAAGAAAACCCAGCAAATGCTCCTTGATTGGGAAAATGGAAAACCGGAAGTGATGGAGCTTTGGAGCAAAATGAATGGGTGGGTTTATGAAGGCTTTGATGAAACTTACAAGAGGCTTGGAAGCGACTTTGATAAAACGTTTTATGAGAGTAACACCTACCTGCTTGGAAAAGATTTTGTGCAGGAAGGATTAAGCAAAGGAACGTTTCATAAAAAAGAAGATGGAAGCGTATGGATAGACCTTTCCGATGTGGGCCTTGATGAGAAATTATTGTTAAGAGGAGATGGAACTTCTGTTTATATAACGCAGGATATCGGTTTGGTAAAACAAAAATTTGAGGAATATAAATTAGATAAAAGCATTTATGTGATAGGTGATGAACAAATACATCACATGAAAGTGTTGAAAGAAATTTGCCGTAAGCTTGGGATGCCGTTTGCAGATAAAATTATTCATTTAAGCTATGGAATGGTTGAACTTACTACCGGCAAAATGAAGAGCCGCGAAGGGACCGTGGTAGACGCGGATGACCTTGTAGATGAAATGGTGGAGACAGCAAAAAAACATACAGAGGAACTGGGGAAAGTGAAGGATTTTACGGAAGATGAACTAAAAGACTTATATGAAACATTAGGATTAGGTGCAATGAAATTTTATCTGTTGCGGGTTGATCCAAAGAAGCGAATGGTTTTTAACCCGGAGGAAAGTATAGACTTTCATGGCTTTACAGGGCCTTTTGTGCAATATACTTATGCAAGAATAAAATCCATCCTGAGAAAGGTTGAGGAACAGGGAGCAAGTGATAATAGCCAATCCAAAATAACCAATGAGGAAAAATTATTTCCTCTTGAAAGGGAGCTCATTATTTTCCTGGAAAAATATTTGAACGTTATTTCGCAGGCAGCGGAGGAGCTTAACCCGTCAGTGATTGCGAATTACGTTTTTCATTTAGCCAAAACATTCAACTCCTTTTATACGGAACATTCCGTTGCCAACGCTGAAAGTGAAGAGAAAAAGACACTTCGTGTACACATTGCTGTAATGACGGCTACCGTAATAAAAAGTGCCATGCAATTGCTGGGAATAAAAGTGCCGGAAAGAATGTAGTTCAAGGTTTACTACATACAATTCACCATTCACCTTTGGCCAACCAGATGCCCTGCACAACAATGCCATCAAAATAGCGTTTATGTCTTGCAGTTATATTGCTAAAATGTTAATTGGCTTCTTAAAATGCTTTTAAACATTCAATGCAGTATATTTGCAAACAATTATATACTCCTACTTAGCAGACTGGATTTTCTTCCCCACAGGTAAAAGCTCATCAAGTCATAGGTTCTGAGCATATTCGAAAACAAACTTCACTTATCATTTTCGATCCGGGGAAGTTATCATTTAAACTAAAATCATACATTTTGAATTTCAAAGAATTGCATTTAATTGCGCCTATATTAAAGGCGCTTGAGGAAGAGGGCTACACCCAGCCTACTCCCATACAGGAACAAGCTATACCAGATGTTTTAAAAGGAAAAGATCTATTGGGCTGTGCCCAAACAGGCACAGGTAAAACAGCCGCTTTTGCTATACCCATTTTGCAAAATTTATTTTTGCAGAGAAATCACGAGGTAGGTAACGACAATATAAAGGCATTGATACTTACGCCGACACGCGAACTCGCCATACAGATAGATGAAAGTTTCGCAGCTTATGGAAAGCATACTGGCATAAGGCACACCGTTGTTTTTGGGGGCGTGTCTCAGTACCATCAAACAAATCAATTGCGCAGGGGCATTGATATATTAATAGCCACACCCGGCAGGCTGCTTGATTTGGTGGCGCAAAGGTTTATTGACTTACAGTACATAAAAATGTTTGTATTGGATGAAGCAGACCGTATGCTCGACATGGGATTTATTAATGATGTAAAAAAAATAATTGCCCGCCTTCCACAAAAAAGACAAACATTGTTTTTTTCGGCAACTATGCCGGATGAAATTTCCAGGCTCTCTTCTTCCATATTAACCAACCCGGTAAAGGTAGAAGTAACACCTGTTTCTTCCACCGCGGAGAATGTGGACCAATCAATTTATCTTGTAGAAAAGGGCGACAAAAAAGAATTATTAATTCATCTCTTAAAAAATAGTGCAATTCAAAGTGCCCTTGTCTTTACGAGAACAAAATATGGTGCAGATAAAATAGCCAGGGAATTGTACAGGGCAAAAATAAGCGCTGATGCTATTCATGGTAATAAGACACAGTCCGCACG
>JBDTSD010000265.1:0-5055 GCA_039931355.1 Ginsengibacter sp. | reverse complement strand
CTTCAAAAATGAAATTGCTTAAAGGCTATGAGGCCGAATATAAAAAGCGCCATGACGAAATATGGAGCGAATTAAAAACGTTGCTAAAACAAACCGGCATCACAGATTATTCAATTTTTTTAGATGAAGAAACAAATAATTTATTCGCCTGTTTCACGATTGAAGATGATAAAGAATTAAATGAATTGCCGGAAAAAGAAATCATGAAAAAATGGTGGAACTACATGAAAGATATTATGGAAACAAATCCTGATAATTCGCCGGTGAGTGTTCCATTAAAAGAAGTTTTTTATTTAGAATAATACGTTGACATATAATTTTGATATTCCTTTTCAAGTAAAACTATTTTATGCAAATTGAAAAATATAGCATTGAAGAATACAATCAACCAGGCTTAAAAAATCATCAACGGAATTTGGATTTTATGGCAGAAGGAATAAATAACATCGAAGATGTTTTACAAAAATTGATGGATTTCAATGTCGCGATCCCAAGCTGGGCGCTTGGTACAGGCGGCACAAGGTTTGGAAGATTCAGTGGTGGCGGAGAGCCGCGGGCGCTTGAAGATAAAATCGAAGACATTGGATTGTTACATGCATTGAATAAATCAAGCGGAGCAATTTCTTTGCACATTCCATGGGATATTCCTTCAAATACGGCTAATACAAAAGCGCTTGCTGCGCAAAACGGTTTACGTTTTGATGCAATGAATTCAAATACTTTCCAGGATCAGCCGGACCAGGAGTTGAGTTATAAATTTGGCTCTTTGCAACATGTAGATAAGGCGGTACGCAAGCAGGCAATTGATCATAACATTGAAGTGATTAAATATGGCGTTGAACTCGGTTCAAAAGCGCTAACGGTTTGGCTGAGTGATGGCAGTTCTTTTCCTGGCCAATTAAATTTTCGTAAAGCATTTCAAAATACGTTGGAAAGCCTGCAGGAAATTTATGCGGCGTTGCCAGCCGATTGGAAAATGTTTGTTGAGTACAAAGCATTCGAACCAAATTTTTATTCAATGACGGTGGGCGATTGGGGGCAATCATTGTTGTATGCAAATAAGCTCGGCGATAAAGCCTACACGTTGGTTGATCTTGGCCATCATTTACCAAATGCGAATATTGAACAGATTGTATCGCTTTTATTAATGGAAGGTAAGCTTGCCGGTTTCCATTTTAATGATAGTAAATATGGCGATGATGATC
This sequence comes from Ginsengibacter sp., assembly GCA_039931355.1. GTDB lineage: Bacteria > Bacteroidota > Bacteroidia > Chitinophagales > Chitinophagaceae > Ginsengibacter. Next base: position 3,850 of record JBDTSD010000265.1, on the reverse strand, counting down.
TTACCGTTGGCGCCATCAAACCTTATCAGTTGTTTCTAATTTTTAATGAGCTCGTTGAAGGAATGGATGTAAGAGGAATGGATCATGCAAATGACCTCGGCTGGATGATTGATGCAAGCCATAACGTAAAAGATCCGCTGGAAGATTTATTGCAATCAGTAGAAGCCATAATGATTGCATACACACAGGCTTTACTACTGGATAGAAAAAAGCTTACGGAAGCCCAACAGCAAAACGATGTGACGGCAGCGCAGGAAATTTTACAACATACTTTCCGCACCGATGTGCGGCCAATAGTTGCCGAAGCAAGACTAAGAAGCGGAGGCGCATTAGACCCGCTGCAACTTTTCAGGCAACTGAAAGTGAGAGATACTTTAATAAAAGAAAGAGGCAGCAGAACAGTTGCAACAGGATTGTAACATGAAAGTAACCGCCATCTTTGATATCGGAAAGACCAACAAGAAATTTTATCTCTTTGATGAAAATTACACAGAGGTTTTTAAAGAATATATTACCATTGATGAAATAAAAGACGATGATGATGATCCCTGTGATAACCTTATGGCAATTGAAAATTGGATAAAAGAGCAGTTAAAAAATATTATCGAAAATAAAAAATTTGAAATAACTGCCGTTAACTTCTCCACCTATGGGGCAAGCTTCGTCCACATTGACGAAAATGGAATTCCGCTTACACCACTTTATAATTATCTAAAGCCTTATCCAAAAAAAATTCTCAATTCTTTTTATGATAAATACGGCGATGAAATGGCTTTCGCTGCGCAAACCGCTTCGCCACCTTTGGCGATGCTTAACTCAGGACTGCAATTATATTGGCTGAAATATGACAGACCGGAAATTTTTAAAAAAATAAAATGGTCGCTGCATTTGCCCCAATATTTTAGTTATATATTTTCGTGTGTACCTGTTAGTGAGTATAGCAGTATTGGTTGCCATACAGGTCTTTGGGATTTTAATAAACATGATTACCACGCTTGGATATATGAAGAAGGTATTGATAAAATATTACCTCCGATAGTAACTACGGATACGACTTTCAAAAGTGAAATAGCAGGACAGGTAATGCAAATTGGCGCAGGCATTCATGACAGTTCTGCTGCTCTCCTGCCCTATACCCTTTCGGATGCGGAATCATTCCTGCTTATCTCGACAGGTACATGGAGCATATCATTAAATCCTTTCAGCGAACAAATACTTACAGGTGATGATTTACAAAATGATTGCCTGAACTTTATGCGTACTGACGGAAAAACAGTAAGGGCATCAAGACTGTTATTGGGAAAAGAATATGATTTGCAAACAGATAAACTTGCCTCTCATTTTAATAAAGCAAGTGACTATCATAAAACGATACAAGTTGACGATATTCTTTTACAGCAACTTTTAAAAAAAAATTCCAGCTATTTTCATTTTGAGTACATCCCCCCTCAAAATAGCCAACCGTCAAAAACAGATTATACAAAATTCTCTTCCTATAAAGAAGCCTATCATCAATTCATGATTGAGCTTTTAGAATTACAAGCACAAAGTTCGAAACGTGCCATTAAAGAAACGCCAATAAAAAAGATTTACATAGACGGAGGTTTTGCAGATAACGATTTGTTCATAAAGTTACTAACACATCATTTCCCACAATATCCGATATATACTACCCAATCGTCTCTTGGTTCTTCGCTGGGTGCCGCAATGATTATGCAAGGGGAAAAAACAAATGCGGATTTCCTGAAAGATTATTACGCTATGAGAAAACACAACGCCCCGGCATAACGACGGAACAATTTACACGCCTTGCATTGTTACAATCATATAACTACAGCCATTTATATTGCTCTATTAAATGTTCTTTTTGATTTCTTGCAACCCGAATACTTTCTCCATTAGTCATCGTCAACAATGCCGGCCATCGGTCGATATAAAGTTTTGAATAATTATCACTGGCTTCCAATAACGCCTATTTTCCGGGATATAATGTTACTGATAATGGACAGCTTTTATGGACCTCATATTATTTACAGAATTTCCCGGTATTACTATTGACTCTTTATACTTTTAGTTTGCAATGCTACGGTGCAAAAAAAATTAGAAAAAATTTTCTAAATATAAAAAAATGTATATACCTTAGAAAATCTTTTCTAATCTAATAGCTCTTATACTCTTATCAATCTTTGTGTAGAATTTGTTATTGCTGAAGCTAACTACAGTTGTGAAAAACTGGCTTTTTTGACTTATCGAAAATGTTAGTATGAAAATAATAAACGAAGATAACGATGTATCTATTTTTTATAATAATCTAAAAATAAAATTATGGCCGACAAAGTAACCGACGTTCATATAATCTGGATGACCTCTGGTCTTAGTTGTGATGGTGATTCAGTCGCAATGACTGGAGCGGTAAATCCAAGCCTGGAAGATATCGTTTTGGGCGCGTTACCAGGCATGCCCAAAGTACATATTCACAGCCCCGTTATCTCTTACGAGAATTCGGATGAACTGATGCAATGGTGGTATAAGGCAGAGAAGGGCGAGCTCGATCCCTTTGTATTAATATTGGAAGGATCTGTTCCCAACGAAGAGGCTATTAAAGATACTGGCGGCTATTGGGCTGCAATGGGAACCACAGGACCATTCGGGCAACCCATCACCACAAATTCGTGGCTGGACAGGCTCTCGCCGAAAGCAGCAGCGGTGGTTGCGGTAGGCACATGCGCCACTTACGGAGGTATCCCCGCTATGAAAAATAATCCAACCGGCGCCATGGGATTGCCTGATTATCTCGGATGGGATTTTAAATCGAAAGCAGGATTGCCTATTGTTTGCATTCCCGGTTGCCCTGCACAACCTGATAATACAACAGAAACACTTTTATATCTTGTTTTTCAACTAGCCGGCATTGCGCCGATGATTCCTTTAGATGATGCCTTGAGGCCTACGTGGCTCTTCAACCGTACTGCGCACGAAAACTGTGACAGGGCGGCTTTCTACGAACAAGGAGATTTTGCCAATGAATATGGTTCTGCTAAATGTCTCGTACAAATAGGTTGCCAGGGACCAATAGTTTATTGCAATGTTCCAAAAAGGGGATGGCAAAATGGTATTGGGGGATGCCCAAACATAGGTGGCATTTGTATGGCTTGTACGATGCCCGGTTTCCCTGATAAGTTTATGCCATTTATGGATGAAGCCTTTGGTGCGAAGTTTTCTTCTAATGGCGCTAAGTTTGTGTATGGGCCTATCCTGAGAGTATTTAGAAATATGACAACTAAGAAAAAAGATAAAGAACCTGATTGGAGAAAACGTGGCAAAAAGATTACCAGCGGATATGAACCAGCCTGGTAATACTGGTTTTATAAATTCAATTAATTATTTCAAAAACTAAAATCATTCATTATGCCTCCTGAAGTAATGACCGCTCCCCGGGCTACAGAGAACAAATCAAACGTAGTAATAAAAGAAATGTCCTGGGATCCGATAACGCGTATAGTCGGAAGTCTAGGGCTGCATTGCAAAATAGATTTTACCAATAAGCAGGTGCAGGAATGCTACAGCACTTCAATGGTATTTCGTGGCTTTGATATTTTCATGAAAGGTATTGATCCACGCGATACGCATTTTATATCCAGCCGTGTTTGCGGCATTTGCGGAGATAATCACATGACTTGTTCTGTTCTCAATCAAAATATGGCATACGGCGTAAAGCCTCCACATTTAGGAGATTATGTGCTTAACCTTGGCGAGTCGGCCGACTACATGTTTGACCATGCTATATATAATGACAACATGTGCAACGTTGACTTCTGCGGCCAGATGGTGCAGGAAACCAACCCGAGCG
>JBDTSD010000264.1:0-5074 GCA_039931355.1 Ginsengibacter sp. | reverse complement strand
AGTTCACAAACTTATCATCTGCCCCATCGTATTTATCCTGGTAGATTTTTACTTTAGCATCCATATTTAAGCTTTGATAAATTTTTTGCATAAGGTTGTCAATTGACTTATACCTTGATTTATCTGCTTTTTTGTTCCCTGCTTCCAATGTTGCAAGAGATTTATCAGCATAAGGTATTGCCTTATTGAAACCTTCTTTTGACTCAGCATTGAGGTCGGCTTTCCGTTTTACATCTTCCGGCTTGGTACTTTTTATTTTCAAAGCGGAATCTCTAAGTTCAATACCAAGGTTGTAATAATATTGCGCATAAAGCCAGTTATTATTTACATCGGCAGGATCTATTTTATAAGCAGACTCTACCTGAGCTCCCAATGTTTTCATTAATGCTGCTTTATCGTTGATAGTAGTGCCTTCATCGCTGTTATATAAATAACCAAAAATATCATTTGCGTAATTAAAGTGATAAGCAAGGCTGTCCGGATATTTGGCGACTAATTCATCATACTTTTTAAATAAGGCTGGCTGGTTTTTCTTCTCCCTGAAGTAATCCATTTCCACCAAAGTAAAATAATCGCTGTTAGGAAAAAGCTTTTGGCCAAGGTCCGCATATTTCATCATATTAGCCTCATCCTTTGCTTCCTTATAATGCAGTGCGAGCCATTGATAAGGAATTACATAACCGGAGTTGTCGTCTTCGCCTTTTGTGCGTGCTATGTTTGCATCAGCAAGCATGGTGAAATATTTTAGCGCTGCATCGTCATTCTTTGCATTGAGCGCGGCTTTTCCTATGTTCAAAACCAGCGTAGTATCCACCGCGCCAATGTTAGCGTATTTCTTTTGAGCAATATACTGGCCTACATCGTTTGCTTTTATAAACAAGTTCATTGCGTCCTCATAACCGGTCTTACTGCTTGCATTAGCAGCATCATTAAATGCCTTAGCTCCTGCAGAATAATAACCGCTATACAAATCAAATAAAGCTTTGTATTGATCTTTTATCGCCATCAGGGAAACTTTGGCATTAGTTGAATCGGCGATTGCTTTTTTAAATGCATCCAATGCCTCAGCCCTGGCGTCACCAGTTACCAAACTATTAAACTGAGCGGAATCGGCAATCTGACCATAAACTATTGCTTTCATGTAGAGTGCTTCACCATTATTGGGGTCTTTTGCAAGAAGAGCATCTACCTCTGTTTTAGCCTTATCAAGCTGTTTATCTGCAGCATACTTTTGTGCTTTTTTTAAATCCTGCGCAAACAAAACAGAGACAAAAAATGTAAATAATAAAGCAAAGACTATTTTTTTCATATTTGATTGTTTATTGATTTTCAATATCATTACCGTTGGTATCTGAACTTTTACCTTCATTATCATCTTCGATATCATTTTCACTTCCTGGTGCCTCATCCGGAGTGATTTCTGCTATAACATCGTCTGCTTCGCCTGTAGATTCTACGCTATCTGTACTGTCTTCTTCGGCCTCCTCCTCGTCCTCGTGTTCAGATAATTTTGTGATGGCAGCAATCTCATCTCCTTCATCAAGCCTGATTAATTTTACTCCTTGTGTAGCCCTTCCCGCTTCACGAATGGTAGCAATCGAAGTGCGGATTGTAACGCCGGATTTGCAGGTGATCATGAGATCTTCTTTTTCACTTACACATAAAAGACCGATAAGCGCTCCTGTTTTTTCAGTAATGTTTATGGTTTTGACTCCTTTGCCCCCCCTGTTGGTGATCCTGTATTCTTCTACAGCGGTTCTCTTACCAAAGCCTTTTGCACTCACTACCAAAACACTTACGTCCGGATCATCACTATTAACACAAATCATACCAACCACCTCATCATTTTCACCATCAACAGAAATACCGTACACGCCGATTGCGCCTCTTCCGGTTGGTCTTACTTTTCCTTCAGGAAATCTTATCGCTCTTCCCCCGTTGATCGCCATCATTATTTGCGTGTTGCCATCTGTTAAGCAGGCTTCCAAAAGTTGATCGCCATCGTTTATTGTAATAGCGTTTACACCATTTTGTCTTGGCCTAGAAAAATCTGCAACCCGTGTTTTTTTAATAATTCCTTTCCTTGTGCAAAGCACGATGTAATTATTGTTTATGTATTCTTCATCCTGCAGATCTTTAATATCAATCACCGCCCGCACTTTATCATCCGGCGGAATCTGCATCAGGTTTTGCAGTGCCCTGCCTTTGCTTTGCTTATCACCTTCGGTAATTTCATAAACTTTCAGCCAAAAACATTTGCCCTTTTCTGTAAAAAATAAAAGGGTGTGATGTGTGGAGGCTACAAAAAGATGTTCGATATAATCTTCCTGCCTGGTGCTGCTGCCTCTTGCCCCCCTGCCACCACGGCGCTGTTGCCTGTATTCTGTTGCCGAGGTACGCTTAATATAACCAAGGTTTGAAATAGTAACAACTACATCCTCTTCCTCGATCAGGTCTTGCATACTTAATTCATCGGCCAGGTAAGTAATTTCCGTTTTGCGGGCATCACCGAATTTCTGCTTTATTTCGTCAAGCTCATCTTTTATGATCTGGAAACGCATGGGTTCATTATCAAGTATCTCTTTCAGGTGTTGAATGAGCTTCATTATTTCCGCATGCTCATCTTTTATCTTATCTCTCTCCATACCGGTAAGGCGCTGCAACCTCAGCTCCAATACGGCTTTCGCTTGTATGTCACTCATTCCAAAGTTGGCTATCAGGCCTTCTTTTGCTACATCGGGCGTTGCCGAATTTCTTATGAGTGTTATCACTTCATCAAGATGGTCGAGTGCAATAAGATAACCTTCTAATATGTGCGCCCTTTCTTCTGCTTTTCTTAATTCAAATCTTGTTCTGCGAACAATCACCTCGTGACGAAATTCTACAAACTCTCTTATAAGGTCTTTGATATTTAAAATCCTCGGCCTTCCTTTTACAAGTGCAACATTATTAATCCCGAAAGAAGTTTGCAGCTCACTATGCTTGTATAAATGATTGATAACAACCTGCGCAATTACGTCCTTTTTCAACTCTACCACTATGCGTGTACCTTCCTTGTTGTTACTTTCATTGTTTACATCTGATACACCATCTATTACTTTGTCATTTATCAAATGCCCGATTTTTTCAGTAAGATTATCCCTGTTCACCTGGTAAGGCACTTCGGTAATCACAATTTTTTCTTTGCCGTTTTTAGAAGTCTCTACAGTCACCTTTCCTCTCAATACTACTCTTCCGCGACCAGTATGAAAGCCTGCTTTTACGCCTTCATACCCGTGGATAATACCGCCGGTTGGGAAGTCTGGCGCTTTTACAATTTTTATGAGATCATCAATAGTGATTTCTTTATTATCGATGTATGCCACACAACCATCTATTACTTCCGTTAAATTGTGAGGAAGCATATTGGTAGCCATACCTACCGCAATACCGCTTGATCCATTTAACAGGAGTTGTGGAATTCGTGTAGGCAACACCGTTGGTTCCTTGGTGGTATCATCATAATTAAGTTGAAAATCAATGGTATCTTTTTCAATATCATCAAGCATTGTTTCGGCAATTCTTTCAAGACGAACTTCAGTATAACGCATTGCTGCAGGGCTATCGCCATCCTGGCTTCCGAAATTTCCCTGGCCATCAACAAGTGTATAACGCATGCTCCAATCCTGAGCCATCCTTACCATGGTATCGTAAATTGAAGCATCTCCATGCGGATGGTATTTACCCATAACATCACCGACAATACGTGCTGATTTTTTGTACGGCCTGTTGTAAAAATTTCCCATCTCGTACATGCCGTAAAGTATGCGACGATGAACTGGTTTAAGGCCATCCCTGGCGTCGGGTAACGCACGCCCAACAATCACGCTCATTGAATAATCAATGTAAGCGGCTTTCATTTGTTCTTCAATGTTTACAGGTATTATCCTTCCCCTGTTAGTGCCGTTTTCCGGCGTTTGGTCGTCAATGTTTTCCATAATTTTTTGCTATTGGCAAATATACTTTTTTAAAGGCTGTTTTCCCGAATAAAAGCCAATATTTAAGCCACATTTATTACCATTTTTTGTATTGATTGTGGAAAAAGAAAATGGGCATTTTAGATACTCCCGAATGCATTGCGAATCGTTTATTTTTTCCGTCCTTTGTTCTATGATCAAACGGGCATTTCAAATATTGCCAGCGAGTTTTCTTTATGATGGAAAAATGCCGGAATAAGTTGCAGACAATTACTGACAGCAATAAAAACTATCAATAAACGCAATGAATTCAATCTTAATTTTCGGGGCAGGAAAATCTGCAACCTCACTTATTGAATATTTATGTAAGGTATGTGATGAGAATGATTGGGGACTTTCTGTATGTGATGCAAACGTGCAACTGGCACAATCAAAAATCCATGGCAGCAGAAGGGCAAAAGCAATTTCCAATGATGTAAGTAATGATGAAGAAAGAGGCTCGCTGATACAAAAAGCCGATGTAGTAATATCAATGCTTCCGCCCCACTTACATTTTTTAGTGGCAAAAGATTGTGTGGCTTATGGAAAACATCTTCTTACGGCTTCATACATTGATGAAAAGATCAAATGTCTTGAAGATAAAATAAAACAAAAGGGAATAATTTTTATCTGTGAGATGGGCCTTGATCCGGGCATTGATCACATGAGCGCCATGAAAATTATTCATGGAATAAGAAATGATGGCGGTAAGATTACCTCTTTTAAATCGCATTGCGGAGGATTGATAGCGCCTGAAAGCGATGACAATCCGTGGCATTACAAAATAACCTGGAACCCCGCAAACATAGTAATGGCAGGATCTTCAGGAGCCTTGTACCTGGAGGAAAATAAAAAAATAGAAACCGGCTATTATGATGTGTTTAATACCTGCGCTAAAATAAACGTGCCCAGGCTTTTTCCCTTAGAGGGATATCCCAATCGTGACTCTATCTCTTACATTGAAAAATATGGATTGCAGGAAGCGAAAACATTTCTTCGCACAACGCTTCGCTATCCTTCATTTTGTAGTGGCTGGGACAAAATTGTAAATATGGGATTTACAGATTTGGATGATTTGC
>JBDTSD010000263.1:0-5076 GCA_039931355.1 Ginsengibacter sp. | reverse complement strand
TAGATTTATGGCCAAGATCAAGGCATAATTTTCTTTTGGCAGGCAAAGAAATAACCCTTGTAATAACTAAGGCTGCAGGAAGAAAATGCTGTTCAGTAAATGAATCGCTGTAACCTTTATCCCAATAAACAAATGTGCCCGGGCTGCACTCCCTTCCATTTTTTTTTGCATGTACAGGGAAAGATGGCGATCCACCGGCAATAATAACAGGCATTGGAAAACCTTCTTTTGTTAATTGCTCTTGCATTGAAAGAACTGCTTCAAATGCTTTGTCACATTGAATTGTACGTTCAGTAATATCAGTTGAACGAATGTGGCCATCATATGCGTGTAATCCCTCTGGTTCTATTCCGCCTGACTTTTTGCATGTTCTGTAAAGTTCAAGCGCAATGTTGCCGGGCTGTATTCCTGTCCTGTTCATCCCTACATTCAAATCAATATATACATCTATCTGAACAGAGTTTTCCATCGCATGATCGCTTATCATTTTTATGGATTGAAAATTATCAACGAGGCAGGAAAATTTTGTGGATGGATATTTTTTTATTAACTCAATGAAACGTTTCAGCTTCGGCCCAGCAGGTTGATAGGCTAACAATACATCAGGCGCCTCTGCCATACCAAGCATCTCAGCTTCGGCTATGGTGGCGCATTTAAATTTGTTGATGCCCGCATTCATTTGTAATGCAGCAACCTCAATTGACTTATGCGTTTTTACATGAGGTCTTAGCCTGTTTACATCGCCGATCATAGAAATAGCCGTGAGAATATTTTCGACTACCCTTTGCCGGTATATCACCAGCACGGGTGTATCTATTGCTTCCATATTTTTGATAGAATACCAATTCATTCCAGTTTTATTTCATGATTAATCAATACAGTTCAAATAGGGCTTCTATCTCCACCGGTATATTATCCGGCAGTGAACCCATGCCCACAGCGCTTCTCACCCCCACCCCGTTTTCTTCACCCCATATTCCTTTGAACAATTCACTGCAACCATTAATGATGTAAGGATGCTTTTTAAAATCTGCAGTACAATTAATCATCCCAAGCACTTTTATCACACGCTTTATTTTATCAAGGCTACCAATGCCATTCACAATGGTTGAAAGAATTGATAAACCAACTTGTTGCGCAGCCAGTTTGCCTTCTTCTTCGTTAATATCTAAACCAATTTGCCCAATGATCAGCGAGCCATCTGTTTTAAAGGGCCCGTGTCCGGATACATAAAGATGATTACTATCAATTAGAAAAGGTTTGTACACGCCCATTGGTTTTGGCGCCGGGGGAAGTATTAATCCTGTTTGTTCGAAATTGTTTGAAGCAGTATTGTTTTCCACTGAGTAATTTTTTTATGGTTATACAAAAAGGTTTAAGACTAACACACCAAGTAGCCCTACTACAGAAATGATCGTTTCCATTAACGTCCATGAACGAAAGGTATCTTTCATACTTAAATTAAAATATTCTTTAAACAACCAAAATCCCGAATCGTTCACATGTGAACAGGCAAGGCTGCCCGCGCCGATAGAAAGCACCATCAGGCTGGGATTTACATGACTATTCATAATTACCGGCGCAAGTATGCCTGCTGTTGTGAGGCCAGCAACAGTTGCGGATCCTATGCATATCCGTATGATGGCAGCAATCAACCAGGCAAGCACCAGAGGTGGCATGTTTACATTGTTTAATTGCGCAGCAATTTGTTCACTTACGCCACTATCAGTAAGCACCTGTTTTAATGCACCTGCGCTTCCGATTATCAGCAATATCATAGCTATATCTTTCACCGATTCTACATAGACAAACATTACTTCAGAAATCTTTTTCCCCTGTTTTATGCCAAGTGTATATGTGGCAACCACGAGCGCTATCAACATCACTACTGCCGGTTCTGCGAAAAAAGAAATGACCTTACTTATAACTGATGCCGGTGGAATAAAATGAATTAACAACGTGGTTGCCATAAGGAGAACAACCGGTAGAAGCGCAGATGAAAAGCTACTAACGCCACCGGGCAAACGATCTTCCGGCATAGTCTTCCCATGAAAAGTTTCCAGGGGAACTGAATGAATTTTCTTTAATGTTTTTGCAAACAAGGGCCCTGCAATAACAATAGCCGGCACAGAAAGAATAAGGCCATAGATCAAAGTCATTCCAATGTTGGCATGAAACTGTACGGCCAAAGCAGTAGGTGCCGGATGCGGTGGAAGGAAACCAAAGGTGACAGATAAGGCAGCAAGCATGGGCAGCCCGATATATACCGCGGGCAATTTATATTGATATACTACAGAAAAGATAAGCGGAACAAGCAGTACAAACCCTACCCCGTAAAACAATGGAATACCTACAATAAAGCCAGTGACAACAAGCGCCCATTGAATGTATTTCTCACCAAAGGCATTCATCATTACTGACGCAATCTTTTGCGCAGCACCGCTATCAGCCACCAGTTTGCCAAGCATGGCGCCCAATGCTATTATAATCACAAGGGAACCAAGTGTATCACCTATCCCCTTTTGCACTGAAGCTATCACGTTGTTGAATGGGATGCCTAATAATAAACCAGCAAGTATAGAGATAAATAAAAAAGCAAGAAAAGGATTAATTTTTCCCCAGGTGATTATGAGAATAAGAGCAGCAATGCATAAAAAAATTATCAGGAACGCCATCGGCAATTTTTAATAAATGTATTTATTATAGCTGAATAATTTTTATACAGATTAGGGCAATGGTCTTTTTACTCAATGCGTAAGACGGATAAAGAAAATTAAGGAAACTCGCAGCCAAAGCCTGGGCTTTATTATTCATGAAGTAAAACGAGAAGGCAAACCTGCACGCTAATGATCTATTATAGAGCGGAAGACGGGACTCGAACCCGCTACCTACAGCTTGGGAAGCTGTCGCTCTACCAGGTGAGCTACTTCCGCTTTTGTATAACTAATTTACGAAACCCTTTGCAGACTTAAAAAATTTGGCTAACGTCAACGCTTAGCGGATAAATTTAGATTCTTCTTTTTATCCTATTTTTAAAACAGGCCCATACTCTGCATCCAGCTTTTACATAGCTCCATCCACTCACCGGTGGAGGTCGGGTTATGCATACCAAAACCGTGGCCGCCGCTTTTATAAATATGCATTTCTGCAGGTATCCTGTATTTAAGTAACGCGGTGTAAAAAGAAATACTATTCATTACCGGCACTACATTATCATCAGTCGCATGTACAAGAAACGTTGGTGGTGTGCTCCTGTTTACCTGTAGTTCATTAGAGAAAGAATCTCTCAGGGAAGCGGAGGGATTTTTACCGAGCAGCTGGTTTCTCGAGCCAATGTGGGCAATACTATCCTGGAAGCTGATAACGGGATAGATAAATACAGAAAAGTCAGGGCGCAAATTTATTTTACCTGCATTCTCAATATAGCTTTTTTGAAAATGTGTCGCAGCGGTAGAGGCAAGATGACCGCCCGCAGAGAAGCCCATTATGCCAACTTTATCAATATCAACATTCCATTCTTTTGCATGCATACGCACTAATTGTATGGCTCTTTGCGCGTCCTGTAAAGGACCAATTTTCTTATCAATCATCGCGGAGTCATTTGGGATACGGTACTTCAAAACAAAAGCCGCCACACCAAATTCGTTGAACTTTTTTGCCACCGCATAGCCTTCTTTCACTATAGAATTTACGCCATAGCCGCCGCCAGGGCAAATGACAACCGCCGTTCCGTTTGCCTTTTCTTTTACGGGTAAAAAAATGGAAAGTGTGGGCTGCGATATCAACCCTACAATCGTATCGCCATTTGTTTGTGGCGTCCAGCTTTCTTTGGTAGTGTAAGGTTTGCTATTGGGAATATTTCCTTCATACAAAGAAATTGTTTGCTGCGCTTGCGTGTTTTGCATAAATGAAATTATTAGCCCGGATAGTATGAGTATTTTTTTCATGAAATAAATGTAAGGCTTACAAAACATATCGGGCAAATAATATTCACTTAATTGCCTTTATCCGGGTTTTATTTTTTAAGGTCAATTTCTACTTTCGCATTCTTTTGCTCCGAGGAAGATATATGAACCTCATAGCGTTTACCGTTAGCCATTATGATCATCAGCGAAGTGTTGGGAGGAATTGAGCCAAGATTATTTGCCACCATTACTAATTCATGATGAGGCCGGGCAGCGTCCACTTCAACCTCAAAGTGAATGGGCTTATCTGACAGCCCGGCGTGGGAAATCATTAATTCGTTGTTATGGTAAATACTCACTGTATCTCCATCTATTTCTCCATTGTCATATAGGTCAATCATAATTTTACCCGGCTCTGTCTCAATTCGTTTTACTACAGGATTATCTCTTGTCAATATCGGTTGCGGAATCAGTTTTGTAATTGGTTTTTCGTCTAAAGGTGGCAGCGAAGTAAGCGGTATGCCGGTCGTTGTTTTCTCCGTTGACAAAATGGGTTGTTCCTTTTTTGGCGCCGGTACTTTTGTGGTTAATTTCTTTTTTTCAGCCTTTGCCGCAGGGGGCTTATTTATTTTTTTCTCAGCTAAAACCGGCTTAGGCTGCACAACAGGCGGCGGCTTTACACATTCGCTAAAAGTGATATCGTCCATAGCAAAATCGTTACCGCAGCCACCAAGTGTATTGTCTTCCATAATTATTGTCAACGACGAAACATCCGGAGGTGTAACAAAATATCCAAAGAATTTTCTCCAATGCGGCTCTTCGTTTTGCGACAAAAGGCCTGTGACAAATCCTGCTAATTTCTTACCGGACCGCGCATACAACCTTATGCTGATGTTTGGCGGCAAAGGGCTACAACTGCCATTAATCCCGCAAACATTTACCATCCACGCACCAAACTGGTAAGTGGTATTTGGTTTCAGGCCATCTACGATTGTATTAAAAAAGACACCCCCTGTCCCAGATGCGTTTACAAGCATCATGTTGCCATTACCGTTACCAGTGTGATCGGTATTAAATGTAAGCCATTCATCATTAAAACAATTCCTGATTTGAGAAACGAAAGAATAGAAACCGTCATTGGGACATGTAGTAAAATCGCGTTCGTATTTTG
>JBDTSD010000262.1:0-5094 GCA_039931355.1 Ginsengibacter sp. | reverse complement strand
AATATATGGCGGATAGAAAACGATGCGCCTTCTCTATATCTTGACAGCATTAAAGGTGTGAATGGCCTGAAAGCAATTGGTGATGATTTATTTATCGGCGGCGGTCAATTTTTTTTAAAAGCTGATAAAAATAAGAGCATAACAAAGGTTGCTGATCTTCCGCAAAGTATTGATGGTATTGAGCCAATTGGCAATGGCGATTTTATTTTAACTGCATGGGTTGGTTATATCTTCTATGTTACTGCAGATGGAAATATTGAAACATTGCTTGATACGCACAATGAAAAAATAAATACCGCTGATATTGGTTTTAACCAGGCTAAAAGAATTTTGTATGTGCCGACATTCAACGCTAAAAAAATTATTGCATACCACTTAAAGTGAATTTCAAAATTTTTAAACCGCTAAGCCATGACAATCAAATTTATCATGATCAGTGCATTTGCAATACTAATAGTAAATGCAAATGCGCAACCACAAGTATTTATATTGAATGCCAAACGCCTGCAGGAAATAAAACATGAAATGCTGCAAAAAGATAAAGGCATTCTTCAATTGGTTGACCGGCTAAGAAAACAAGCGGATGATCTACTGGCAATGAAATTAATTTCCGTAGTGGATAAAAATTTCAGTCCTGTTAGTGGAGACAAACATGATTACATGAGCATTGCACCATACTTCTGGTACGACAGTACCAAACCTAACGGGCTGCCATACATGCGAAGAGACGGCGAGCGAAATCCCGAAATATTAAAGATCACAGATCATAAATATTTATCCGAACTCGATCATGCTACACAAATACTTTCACTCGCTTATTACCTAACGGGAGAAGAAAAGTATGCTGATAAAGCCGCTGTTCTTTTGAAGCACTGGTTCTTAGATAAAGATTTTAAAATGAATCCTAACCTGGATTATGCACAGGCAATTCCGGGTATAAACAATGGTCGTGGAATTGGAATTATTGAAACCCGCTCCCTTACCGGCATTGCGGATGCAGCAGGACTGCTTTCAAATTCGAAAGCATGGACCGATTCAGATACAAAAGAATTGCAGGATTGGTATGCTCAATTTTTACATTGGATGCTTACAAGCAAAAATGGTAACGATGAGCATAGGGCAAAAAATAATCATGGAAGCTGGTACCTCGTTCAGGCAATAGATTTTGCATTGTTCACAGGAAACAAATCTGAAGCGTTAATGCTTTCAAAGGAGGCAAAAAATAAAATAGATAGCCAGGTAACTGTAGAAGGAAAAATGCCTTTAGAGCTTGCAAGAACCAATGCACTTGGTTATAGCACTTTTAATTTAAATGCATTATTCACGCTTGCCTTGCTCGCAGAAAAATCAGGTATAAATTTATGGTATTATAAAAATGCAAAAGGCGCAGGATTGCAAACAGCTCTCGACTGGCTTTCGCCTTTTGCGCTCGAAGAAAAAAAATGGGCTTATAAGCAGATTAACAAATACAACAAAAATGATTTTTATCCTTTGTTATGTATTGCTGCAGATAAATTTAAACAGCCATCTTTTCTTGTTAAAGCCAATAAACTTAATGAGGAGAATGACAGTTTAATAAATCAATTACTTTATAAAAATTGATAAGTTATTGCACGCGATACTTCAGGCAATGCCATACAGGAAGCAATAAAAATCAGCAATAAATATTTGTTTATACAATCCATTATTTTCTAAAAATCATAATTGAATTTGCTGGGTTGCTCCATCTTTGATCGTGTACAATTTTTTCTGCTCTCCTTTTTTTATCGTTATCATCAATTTATCTTTTGGCATTCTTTTTATTTCAATATCAAATTGATTTTGAAATGCATGAATATTTTTTAATGCCATTTTATTCCATTCTTTGGGTAAACGCGGAGTTATAGCAAATGAATTAAAACCAGTTGGGCGCATACCAAACATACCTTCCGTATAGATGCGGCAATACAATCCGCTCTCGGCGGAGAGATGGCGCTGATTGCCTTCAGGATATGCTTCCACAGCATAAGGTACGTGCTCACCGAGTAATCTTCTTTCAGAATAATATTTAAGAAACTTAAAAGCCTTTTCAGTTTCGCCTGCAGCGAATACGCCACGCAAGCCATATAAGGTAGAGCGATCCCAAAAAGTTTTATCGCCTGCCAGTGAAGCGAGTCCATCTTCTGTCCATAAACGCGGTGAGAACAATGCTGCAACGGTTCCTTCTTTCCGGTCAAAAATGTCCATCACCAAAGGTGTAGTTATCCATGCACGCAAAGTATCATTACCCTTGTAGTATCTGTAAGTTTTAAAACCTTCAACAGTGGCACCAAAATATTTTTCAATGTTTGCGCGAAGTTGTTTTGCCTCTCTTCCATATCCTTTTAATTGACTAACGGGCTTGCCTAATTGCTCTCCCAGAAGAGCGGCAGACCTTAAAGCATCATAATAGAGGGAGCTGGTATTCAAATTGGCATTGCCTGAGGGAAACCTTCCTTCAAGTTCATCTTTATTGCTCCATACAACACCTTCATCATTTAAATTTCTTTTACAATATTCCAAACACCATTCAATCAAAGGCCACAAAACTTTTGCTGAATCAGCATTCCCATACGCCAATGCATATCTTCCGGCGCCATAAGCTATCATCGCCATATCTCCCCTGTCTCCTGCTCCATGCCATGTTGCATCGCCTTCGGCTATTATAGAACTTGGGATTGGTTTATAATCTGGATTCATATAACGGGCAAACAAACGATAAGCATTTATCGCCGATTTATTCCCAATTGTATCACCGAGAAAAGCAAAAAAAGGATTGATGTATTCGGCCTGGTCATTGGCCCATATTGCTGCATAATACCGTAAGCCTCCGGGGCTATGCATGAATCCTGCTTTTGTTTTGTATATGCTTTCCGTCGCCCTTATTTTTGCGAAAGCAAACATGGTATTTAAAAGTTTATCCGGCGTTTCCAATTGGAGCAAAGATTGTATTTGAGCCACTCTTTTCTTTCGGGCATTTTCTTCCACATCAACATTTGCTTTTATTATATCCGAGGTATTATTTGCTGCCTGGTAAGTGATGCCAAACATTACCGAATCGCCGGGCTCAACGGTTTTCAATCCATCATTCACGGTAGAAACAACAAAGCTATGAACCTCGCCGCTGCTGCGTTCGGGTGAGGCCTTCACTTCCCTGTACATGTATTCCATTTCAATTTTTACGGGCTGTTTACCTGAATTGGTAAATACTAATTTTTCAATTGCCATTGGTTTATCAACTGAAGGAAAAAATGTTCTCTTTAATTTTAGCGAACCATCCTTTCCTATTTCGCTATACACTTCCATGATGCCTTTATGCCGAATATAAATTGCCTTTTCCGGCATATCATTTGAAACAGTTGCATTGTAAACTCCTGCTTTAAATAATTTGTCATTAATCAAAATCCTTGGCAGTTCATCGTCATTAATATTGTACATCATTGAAGCAATCGTGCGAACAGGCAGTAACCTGAAAGTTGGAAATACCATCGTTCTTACAAAAGATGGTTTTGCATTGCTGTCAACACCATACTGCATCCAGAGAGAAACTTTTTGGCCGCTCATCTCAATATGATCGCTGTGTGGTAATCGCCCGTTAATATTCCACTGTATACTTCCGTCAGGTTGTATATTCCAACGGTCAATCTGCTGCGGCAAATTAACCTGCGCAAAAGAGCAGGTGTTGATAAAAACACTAATTACTACAAGAAATATTTTTTTTATTGATAGCATAATTTATCATGATAATCTATACAATCATAAATTTTTTG
Source organism: Ginsengibacter sp. (assembly GCA_039931355.1). Classification (GTDB taxonomy): domain Bacteria; phylum Bacteroidota; class Bacteroidia; order Chitinophagales; family Chitinophagaceae; genus Ginsengibacter. Next base: position 1,306 of record JBDTSD010000262.1, on the reverse strand, counting down.
TCACAGCATTTTTAATAAAAATGTCTTTCACTCCGGCAGTTTGACTAATGTGTATGTCCTTCACATTTTTTAATATAAAAGAAGAAGTACCTGTAGTTTTTTCTGCCTGTATATCATAAAGAATTGCTCCCTTCACATCATCCAAAATAAACGGCGGCCTAAAATCATCTTTCATATAACTTACCTGGATGTCATGCATTTTTAAATTTTTTACATGCCGGATATAAAATCCATAGGATGGCATTATTTTCCATCTCCCGGGCTCAGGATACTCTTTTTCGTATTCAGGCACGATACGATTTACCGAATCTTTAGGGCCTCCGCCTTTATAATAAAGTCTTATGTTGCTCAATTGCAGATCTTCAATATCATGCCCCTCAAGTCCGCTGATGATAGCACCTTGCTTATCATCAACATTATAAGCGACTAAATTGCTAATGATTATTCTTCTGCAGGCGCCAACAGGTATTGTATCAGGGCCTCTCATTCTTGCACCGAGGCGAACAAAGATGGGGGCGTTACCAATATCACGCATAGTTATATTTGATATCGTTACATCTTCGAGCAATGCACCATCAACCGTTTCCAGCGCAAGCCCCCGGCAATATTCAAATACACAATTTGTGATGGTAATATTTTTAAAACCGCCATTTGATTCTGTTCCAAATTTGATGCGTCCGGTTGGAGAACTGTTTTTTGTATTTGTTCTTTTAAATGTTCCATCCAATAATGTTCCTTCATCATAGCCGCTAACCTGGCAATTGGTAATAGTGACATTTTCCGTTGCTTTCGAATAGCCCAGACCGAAAGAGCTCTTCAGGCAGATTCCATCATCAAATGGAGAGTTAACTGTACAATTTGATACACGCACATTTTTGCAGCAATCAATATCAAATCCATCACGGTTAGTATCTACTTTTAAATTATCTATGGTAAGATTATCTACTCCTGTTGCAAGTATTGCAAACCATCCTCCATGCAAAATAGAGATATCTCTTATTATAACATTCCTGCAAAGCAAGAGACTAATTGCTTTGTTAGGCTTGCCATCTCCATTCCTTCCGCTTCGCACCAATCCTTTTCCCCATATAGTTCCTGTGCCTATTATGGAAATATCATGCAAATTTTCCCCCCAGATAAAACTATTGTGCCAATGACTATGGCCGTAATCCTGGTAAATATCATTTACACTTTTTTCAGGCATATCAAATTCAGAGGAATCTGCTGCTGCAATCAATGTTGCGCCTTGATCAATGTATAAACAGATATTACTTTTAAGCCGGATAGAGCCACTGAGATAATTTCC
>JBDTSD010000261.1:0-5157 GCA_039931355.1 Ginsengibacter sp. | reverse complement strand
GATGATTGAATTCCTTTCACAAGTTCTACTGTTCTCATTTTTGCGTTGTTAAATGATTTGCCAACCGTGCAGCAAAAGCTCCTAATAAAAAGGTGGGATTTGCCTGCCCGGAGGTGGGAAATACTGAACTGCTGCAAACAAACACATTGCTGGTTCCCCAAACTTTCAAATTATCGTCAACAACTCCTTTACCGGGAGAATCTGCAATTCTTGTAGTTCCAGATTGATGTATGCCGTCTTTAGACATTTTCTTTATAGCATCATGAAGTTCATCCTCGGGATACCAATACTCGAGTTTACCACAACCGCATTTTTTTAACCAGTTGTCAAGTGCCTGGTGAGTTTTTATAACCGAAGTAATATCTTTTTCACTTAGAGAATAATCAATAACCAGTGTTTCGTTATCATCTGCTAAACGCATTTCATTACTATACACCGGTAGCTGTTCAGAATGGAAGTGAAGGGCATAGGAATTATCAGGACTGTAAAGAAAGACACCGGGAAGTTTTCTTTTGATCAAATATCTCTTATAAAATATTTTCCCGGGGACTGTTAAGGAACCAGGGAGCTGCCTTATAACATTCCAAATGTGCCTAGGAATACCTGTTACTTTTCCTTTAGTTATTGAGTGGGCAATTGCAGGAGGGGCCAGCTTCTTACCTATTATAGGAGTTATCATAGCCAGGTACATAAAAGACATTGCGCCACTTTTATGTTTGGGATTATGATAGAGTGGGTTATCCAGCCAGATAGCTATATTTAGAAGATTATTCTCTTTTAAAAAATCGTTATCGAACTGAAATCTTCTCCTGAGATAAACTTTATCTGGATCTATTAAAAAGCCAAAATCTGTTTTAGCAGGATCGCCGCTAAACTTTACCGAAGCTATTTTGCCAGAAAGATGACCCTGGTAATAATGACCTAAAGATGAAGGAGGCGCTTTAAGATTTTTAAACAATTGTTTATTTCTTAAAAGAATTCTTGTTGTTTCCTGGGTACCGGCAGCAAGTACAAAAATCCTGGATTTTATTTCAAAAGTTTCATTTGATAAAACCTTTCGGATGCTTACCGATGTAACTGTTCCTGAAGCACCAGGGGATGATAAGCTTCGCAATTCGAATCCTTCAAGCAGCGTAATCTGCTGAGATCTTTTTATCTCATCAAGATAACGCTTTCCAAAACGCGTAGGCATACTCCATCTTTCCACTACTGAGTCTGTAACAATACCTTCCACAAAACCTTCGGCGATACGGGTATTTCTAAATGCGGGTATCTCATTTAAATTAAATTTGGGTTCTCCACATTCAAAGTAGGCGGCAGCCTGTGGAAGAAAATTACTCACGTCGTTTAATAACTCAACTCCCCAAGTACATTCTTCTCCAAGAATATCTCTTTTAGTAAAATCAATTTCATCATACATAACACACCTGCCACCCCAGGTGGCCGATGTGCCACCAAAACCTTTATTGGTACATTCGTATGGATCATGATGATTTTGTTTATTAATGATTTCAATAGAATCATCAAGTGAATTATGGCTACTTTTCGTAGCGCCTCCATATTCAATTATCAGGATTGTCTTTCCGGGATTTAAACGAGAATATTCGAGCGCTAAAATAATACCTGCAGGGCCACTGCCAACAATACAAACATCATACATTAAATTAAACCGATCATTCACTATCATTTGGTGCCAGGAGATTTTTGCGTTTTTTAATGAATTTAGCAGGGTTTCCTGAATACACTGCCCATGGTTCGAGATCCTTGGAAGAAACAGAACCCGCCCCCAATACACTCCCTTCGGCACAGTAAACTCCCGGAAGCACAATTGATTTTGCGCAAATCCAGGCGTATGGCGCTATAGTAATTTTTTTGCTTAAATAGGTAAAGTCTAAACTATTATAATCGTGCGTAGCTCCGCACAAAAATGCATCCTGGGAAAGTATTGAGTGGTGGCCGAGGTAAACACCGCCGGGGTTATAAATCTCTACACCGCTTCCGATTGTCGCTACATCTTCTGTTTCCAACAACCAGGGCGCCCAAATTTTACACGATGGATATATAAAATTTGATTTTCCAATTTTAGCACCAAAGCTTCGCAGAATAAAAACCCTCCAGGAATGAAAAGGAGCTGGAGTCCAGGAACAAAATAGAAGCCAAACAAACTTCCATGTGAGTCTTTTTATTTTATTGGCAGTAGAAAATACTGGCCGCTTATACGCATCGGCATCATTTAAATTGTGTCCAAGCATTATTCAAAAGTTATAGAAGTAAACTGGATCCTGCTCACGGATTCCCTTTGTGATATTGTACGGGTGATAAAAAATTCTTATTGACTGCCAAGGGCCTCAATATCCCAAAATTTTCCTTGTGAATTGGCAATACGAAAGCTTCACTTCCGTAAAATGAGCCCACTACGAATTGCCTTTAAGTATGGCCGGGGAAAACTGAATTCTGCAGAGTTTTCGTTTCTGCAACTAAAAGCTGAATTTTTTGCAATAGTAAATCTAAATCTATGTTCAGAAAAACTATTATCGCTGGGCGTTTATCCACTTATGCCTTAAAATTTCTGACGGCCTGTCAATAAATTTATAAACTAAATATGCTGATAAAAATGTGACTAGTAAAAATCCCAAGGCATAAGGAATTCTTTCAAATTTTGTTCCTCCCTTAATTAGCAAATTATAAGGACCAAACCATACCCAATGTGACAAGTAAATGAGAAATGACATCTCTCCAAGATATCTATCTTTTTTATTTGACTCTTTATGGACAGAATTGAGTAAGGATGGAATTGCAAACAAGATCAGAACTAAGCTTAAAACGACATAATATTTCGAATCACCATCCCTGTAATAAGACGCCAGGGAAGGCACCGAATACTGAATCGCAACTATTGTAACTAAAATAGCTAATGAAATTTTTTCCAACTTTATTCCAGGGGAAATTTTAAAGTGATAGGCAATTACTCCGATAAAAAATAGATATAAATATGTAAGCGAAGTGCTTATTAAAACTGCGTGATTTATATAGATAAGGAATAATGCAATTATAAAAAAGAATAAAGTAATGCCATATAACAGCCGTTTATTACTCTTAATGACATACGCTAAAAGAGGTAAAATCAAATAGAACTGCATCTCAACATCTAAAGACCAGGCAGGCACTAAAATTTTAGCATTTAAATTTGAATAGCCAAAAATAATTATATTGGAAATGATAGCACCTACTTTTTGATGCTTATCTAAATTGTCAAATGAAATCGAGTTGAAATGAAAATTAACAATTAATCCAAGTATTGTAAATGTATAGAAAACTGGTAATAACCTCCACAGCCTGCTTATATAATATACTTTTAAAGTTTTTACCTTTTTAGAATATTTTTTTTCAAACATTAACGCTATCCAGTATCCGCTTAAAATAAAGAAACAGCCTACAGCGAAATACCCAAAAAAAATGCTCCTATTGAGGTGATAAAAAACTACTAAAGTGGCTAAAATAAAACGAACGAGACCTGGACGAAACATTGGACAGGGTTATTTTTTAGTATAGATTTAAAAACTCCTTTGCGCAAAAGGGCTACTAATTCAAAATATTTCTTTCCTTAATAGGCTTATAGGGGTGCCTGGGCACAATCATCCATGCCGGCATATCTTTATTTACTACAAATCTGCACCGGTTACAGACCCGTTACCCATGGTAACGCCCGGATGAATAAAAGCTTTTGCAGTTATCCACGCAGTATCTTTTTCCTATTGCTATTGACTTACAGCCTGCAATAGTGTGGAGGCTGCAGCCGCCGAGGTATATTTTTCTTCAAACAATGATCTAGCGTTTAACTGCATCGCGTTTTTCTCTTCATTGGTCATTCGATCCCATACTTCAATTAGCTCAAGTGTGCCTTCCACGGAATCACTTCCCACAATGCCGGCACCAGCTTTCTCAATTTCCTGCCAGATGTTTACTTTGTCCGAAATTAATACAGGCTTTGAGCATGCAAGAGATTCAATTACGACAATACCGAAATTTTCCTGGTGGCTCGGAAGAATGAATGCAGCGCATCCATAATAAGCGCCCCATTTTGCATCTCCCAAAAGCATTCCCGGGAATAATATATTGTCAAACAGACCGGGTTCACCATCTATCAATTTACGCAATTTCAATCCATAAGTGCTGTCCGCTCCGGGGCCTGCAATCACTAACTTAGGAAGACGATTGCCTTGGCCGGTTCTTTTGTTTAGAAAAAACGCATAGGCTTTTATTAATACGTCCACCCCTTTTTTTTCGTGTATACGACTCAAAAAAAGAAAATAAGGCGCTTCATTTAAGCTTGGGCATGCGGCCAAAAAAGCATCCTTCATTTTTGCCGAGTAGGCTGGCGGTCTTTTGATACCATAGCCTACGTTAATTTCAGTTTTCGGGTGGTAAGACCCGAAGGGTTTATGGGCAAGCCTGAGCTCTTCTTCACAGGTGAACAAAAGGCCATCCGCATTGTTAACCACATGCTTTTCAATAAGTTTCCAGTACCAGCTATTGCGAATTGCTTTTAGCTTTCTTCCCTTAGCTTCCTGAAAATAAGGATCAAGCATGCCATGCGGCATTACAAATATTTTAGGTATATGAAATACTTCATCATTGTTTTTGCGCTGCGTTTTAAAAAGGTTTATTGCTTTGTTTACCGCATAGCTCGGGTAAAGCCAAAGGCCATGTATTATCACGGCATCGAAACGGTGAAAGTTTTTTAAAAGCCACGAAATCAGGTTGGCGTTATATTGCCATGGGCCTTTTCTCAGACCTATTGCATGCACAGTAAATGGATCATCTTTTAGAAAAGCCGAAGATGGGTCATCAAGGCATACCACCTCGTTCCGCACGCCTAGTTTTTTCAACTCCGGTATGGAATTACGAATACCCTGGCATGGGCCGCCCGAAGCGGGATCCATAGTTGCAATAAGACGAAGTATATTCAAGATTCGTGAATTATTAGGCAAATAAAATTTTTGTTTGAGAATTATTTTAAATGATTAGGCCCTATCCAATATAATCCGGGATTCAATACTTTTTCGAATTTTTTGCGTTGGTATCCCAATGGCTTGAGAGTGGCATATGCATTAATAACAGGCTTCCTAAACGGCCACTCGAAAATATTCATGCTTT
>JBDTSD010000260.1:0-5166 GCA_039931355.1 Ginsengibacter sp. | reverse complement strand
CATCGTCATTTAATTTTTTTGAAAGATAAAGGCTGGGAAATAATGCATCCCAAATGTTCCTTAGCTTATTAGGATATTCATAGCCAAACGTCCTGCCGCTGTCGATAAGGGTTCCGGTAAATTTGGAATATTCGCCCCGCAAGCCTGCCTGGTAACCAATGCTTTTTATCTTACCCGTATAGGTAAAGTAAGCAGCATGTACCATTTCAGTGTATTTATAATTGTTACTTAGGGGCAGTTTTATTTCAGCGCCGTTCGTTAGGGCAAATGAATTAAATGTGCTGTTGTAATTATTGATATAACTGCGCAGGCCCGTTTCTATTTTATTATCATTTTTCAGCGGATTTACAAAATCAATTTTTGCAGTTACCCGGTTATTTTTATTTGCTCCGTCATTTCTTACTACGTTAGGATCATCATATAAAGAGCCATCAGTTAAATAAAATGTGTTCAGTATGTTCGCATTGTTTTTTACATCTCCATAGCTAACATCCACACTTGCATCTAATTCTTTTCCTTCTGTTGGAAATTTATGCGTAAAATTTCCTTGTGTATTATACCTGTTGAACTGGAAACGGCTGTCGGACGCTCTGTTGCCATATTTTTCCATTTCTTTATCACTATTTAAATATTCCTGCTTTTGCTCTTCGTCACTGGTAAAACGTCCCTGCACAAGGCCTTGCGAAAGGGTGAATGTATTCCTGTTATCAATAAAATAATCAAATCCAAATCTCGCGGAAGTGAATTTTCGTGTGCGTTCATTAGTTGAATTTTGGTTAAAGTAATTTTCTACAATGCCATTGTATTTATTTTGCCTGGAGCTTTTACTATCTGATTTACCACCTGACTGATTGTAATTTCCGGTAAGGAAAAAATTAAGCTTGCCCTGCCGCAAGTTAAGATTTGCGTTGCCTGATAAAATATCCTGCGTACCGCCAGATATTGATAAGAGCCCATTAATGCCTGTTCGCTTATTTTTCTTAAGAATGATATTTATAATACCTCCAGTGCTGGAGGCATCATACTTTGCTGAAGGATTTGTGATAAGTTCAATGCGGTCAATGTTATCAGAGGGTATCTGGTCAAGCGTTAAAATGGTTGGCCTTCCATCAATAAAAATTGTAGGGGAGGAATTTCTCAACTCAATATTTCCATCAACATCCACAGATACTGAGGGAATATTTTTCATTACATCAATAGCTGTTCCTCCTTTTGATGTAATGCTTTTATCTACATCAAAAATCTTTTTATCAATACCCATTTGTAAAGCAGGCTTATCTAATACAATTTTTACTTCATCGAGTGTCTCAGAAATATGCGCCATAGATACATTACCCAGATCCTTTTGAATAGCATTTGTATTAACACCAACAGAAGATGACCCGGCAAAAGAAAAACGTGCAGAATATGGGCTATAGCCTACGGCCGAAATTATTATATGCAAACTATCAACCGCCGGTACATGTTCAAAATTAAAATCTCCGTTGACTTCGCTTAACATGGCCGCAATAACAGAATCTTTCATTAAAGAACTTCCGCTATCATGAATACGGGTTATCAATTGAATAGACGCCGCTATTATGGGCCTTTTCGCCTGCAGGTCCAACACTTTGCCGTAAACCTTGTTGGCTGCATTAACATGTATTACATCTGCGTTGCTTTCAGGCAGCGGCTCACGATCAACCTGAGCCTGGGAAGTAAGAGAAAAAAAATAAAGAAAAAACGGTATAAGTATGTATTTCATCAGGTGCTAAATAATTTGTCGGTTAAGAATAATGACTGCGCTAACTGTACATTACGAATGCAATATTGAAAAATGATTTTGTTTAAAAGTTGAAATTTAAAAGCTAACCGGTAAAAGTATAATCCGGCATTTAAAATATAGGGGGGAAATATTGTACTAACCATTAACCAATATTCATTAAGATCTGCATCACCCTATTATACTTTATTTATCCATTGGTTAAGCGTATAAGACGTTAAAACTTTATAAAACCTGCGCTAATAAAATTAATTTTTTAAAATACGTTATCACACTCAGTAAAGAGATGGCGAAATATATTATTACAACATCTATTTTTCTACATTTGTTTGCATAAATTATTATATGCTCAATAATAAACATAAGATTGACATCATAAATATTATACTTGAAGATTGTATTGAAGCCTTCCCACTTTCATCCTTTATCATAAGCATCTATAAACAATATATGCAACGCGGAAGCCTTAGTAAAAAGCAGTTACAGGGGCTATATAGTAAGGCATCAAAAATAGAAGGCATTTCGCCATCCAAGCTTGGCACCCTTGAAGCCATCATGAAAAAAATGCCAAATCGTTTCAAATCAGAATTACCTGCTCCTGCCCCCATGTTTGAAAAAGATGAAGCGGCGGGGAAAATGATTGAGACGATTCTTCTTAAATACCCGCAACACAAAAGGGTACTTTATCTGAAAGCAAAATATGACAACAACGAGGTGCTGTCGGCCTTAGAGAATACTGAGCTGAAAAAATTTATCAAGATGATCAAATGATAAGCGATATTCATCTACAAAAAAATGCCGGTAAAAACCGGCATTAGAAGTATTATTAAAATTTCGTACAAATAGCTACAACGTTTACTTTCCGACTACGCGATATTGAACGGTATCTCCGTTAGCCTCTTCTCTAAGATAAGTATCATCAGGAGTAAGATATAATTTTTCGCCATTAAGCGTTACTATTTTAGAACCTTCAGGTAATTCGGGTACAATGTCTCCATTATTTAACGGAGATGCTGAGTAATCACCGCTTTCAGCCTCAACTGAATTATTTATTTCTCCATTTTTTCCTACAACAATATACACAGTGCGGCCTTTTGAATCCCTGTCTTCTTTGTAATAAGTACCATTCAGTTCATAGAATTTTTCATCATTAATCAGAACTGATTTTGCACCATTAGGCAAAGATGAAACAGTAGCGCCCATTGGAGCATCAACTACCTCATAATTATTATCATCGTATTGCCTGTAATAAGTTCCACCATAATAATAAAACGGATCAGCTCCTACATACAACCGGGAGTAACCAAAAGGCAATGTTGATATGCGAATACCAAAGGGCGGGAATACGGGTTGATAATAACCGGAATAGTAGCTATAGTAAAGCCCTTCAGTATAATAATAGGGGAAACCGCCGAAATAGAGTGAGATACTGTTGTGCGGCCTGTAAGAATATCTTGGGCCATAGGCAACATAAAACCTGCGCCCGCCTCCATTATTATTGTAACTGTAATAACTGTTGCGATAATTATTTCGATTGGAATAATTATTATTACGATAATTATTGTTGCGATAATTATTATTTCTGTAAGAGTTGTTGCTGGCAACCACATTCCTGTTGTTGTTTCGCTGTTGATCAAATGTGCGACTGTTGCTTTGAGGAGTTACCCGTGAAGTTTGCGAATTCCTACCCGGCGTTTGGTTCACATTTGTATTTCTCTCTCTCAATACCCTTGAAGTGCCATTCGCACTGTTATTTGAATTTTGCTGATAGCTCCTCTGATTATTATCATTGGAAGTTATAAGACGCGTATTACGATTGTCACGGTTGCCGCTATTCCTGTCTATTCCAGACGCTGAACGATTATTGTAAGGCACGCGCTCTGTTCTTTGTACATTGGAAAACGATCTTGTGTTAGCGCTCTCATTTCGTGAAGGAGAAGAATTTGATTGCCTGTTTTCTCCTGACCTTCCCTGGGAGCCACCATTCTCCCTCCGCTGCGCATCCGCATTTGTGAAAAGAAGCGCAGAGAAAAATGAGGTGAGTAATAAAATATTTATGTGTTTCATGTTTTTTTATTTAGAATGTGTTGTTACCAAATTTAAACTTTATAGTAGGGAATAAGTGGATGTTTTTGTTAAATAAAACTTCAATTAGTTTATTCCTGCTTTTTCAAAAAATTAGATTTAATTGTAGATATTTAGTTTAATATAAATGGTTGCATCAAGAGCAAATATTGTGACTATAACATAGTGATAACAAATATAACTTTGCCTGCCAATACCGACGCCGCAAATTCTAATGAAAGATTTGGAAACACTCTTTTAAAAAGTGACCATCTAATTCATGCTAATACGTGTTGCAGATATAGTATCAAACATTTTTTCTAAAATGTAACTTTTTAGATGATTAATTTGACCTGATCATTGCAAATTCAAAAAATGTTATTTACATTTACAGCCATATAACAATCTCCCTTTTACAGTTCCCACTATCTTTATTAAAATCTTCCCCGCTTAATTATTATATGGTCTCCGGAAGGCTTGTTCACCTTATAATTTTTAGCATGATCCATCTTTATCTTTTTCGTGCCTAACAAAGTATTTAACAGAATATTTTGTAGTAAGATTAATACAAGTCAGCGGTTTCGCGTCTTACTATTGAATGTTTTTAAAATTAAAAATTATGAAAACAAATTCAACTCAAAAAGAGATTTTACTCATCACCGGAACAAGCTTTTCTTCCCGGCAATTTTGTGAGACAATGGATGGTATTAGCTATAGCCATCTTACAGAAAAAGAAAAATTAGAAGTGGCGTGCTGGAACGGCTTGTTACCGGAGATGTTGCCGGAAGTATTTGAGCAGTCTCCCTTAAATAAAAAATTATACCTCTGGGAAATTAAGGAAGGCGCTTCTTTCATTGACCTTGAATTAGGTGAGACACATTTAAGGCTTGATGAGCAATATTCAATAGACCCTTATTCATTTTTGCCACTACAGGTTTTGTCTTGAGCAAAGCTGGGGCAATAATGAAAGAAACTTAAAAATAATTCCAGGTAAATTTTCATAAAAAAACCCAATCAAATAAATTGGCCGGTGTTACAAATCATCACGCTAAATTAATAGCCGAATATTTCTTCAAGGCTTAACTTTTTTACATCGCCATATTTTGACAGCGCTTGTGCGTTTACTTTCTTTTCGGAAGCCAATATGCAATAGGTGTATGGCTTATTTGAAATATTGCTGGCAAATTTCTGAAGGTCGTTAAAACTAATTTTTTCAAAATTTGCGAGATATTGATAAATAATTCACGCAGTTTTTTTAATTAGTCACTGTTATCGATATTGTTTTGAATAAGATAAATTTACAAAAAACAAAATATGGAAATGGAACAATTGACCCTTGG
>JBDTSD010000259.1:0-5215 GCA_039931355.1 Ginsengibacter sp. | reverse complement strand
ATATTCAATTGAATCAATCACCGTTTTTGATTAACTGCCCATAGATTTCCACACAATTTATCTATCTTCGTCTATTGCATTTTTCAAATAAAAAATGCAATCTTCGAGGAAACAGATTATGAACCGATTTAAATCATTAAAAAAAGATGGAACAAACCCTACCAATAATAATTGGTGCCGTGGCTTTAGTAATAGGTGTTATTCTGGGTAAAATTTTATTCGCCAAAAACACAAAAATCCAGGTAGAGAATGCTGAAAAAGATGCCAAACAAATTATTGCAGATGCTAAACTACAGGCCGAAACATTAAAAAAAGAAAAACAACTTGAAGCTAAAGAGCGCTTTGTTCAGTTAAAGTCAGAGCATGACAAAGAGGTTTTTCAGCGGAACCAAAAATTAGGTGAATCCGAAAACAGGATAAAGCAAAAAGAGCAGGCTTTAAATCAGAAAGATCAGAACGTTGAACGCATTATAAAGGAGCACGAGGCAATAAAAGAAAACCTCAATCGCCAGATTGAAGTAGTTGGTATAAAGCGCACTGAACTTGAAAAGCACCAGGAAGAACACATCCGCCGTCTTGAAAAAGTTTCTGGCCTTTCTTCTGACGAAGCAAAAACACAATTAATAGAATCTTTAAAACAGGAAGCGCATTCCCAGGCGCTTGTACTTCAGCAGGAGATTGTAGATGATGCCAGGCTCCGTGCAAATAAGGAAGCAAGGAAAATAATAATTCAAACTATTCAACGTACAGCGTCAGAGCAGGCAATTGAAAATGCGATAACGGTCTTTAACCTTGAAAGTGACGAAATAAAGGGCTCAATTATAGGACGCGAAGGAAGAAATATTCGTGCTATTGAAGCTGCTACAGGGGTTGATCTTATCGTGGATGACACTCCTGAAGCTATCATCTTATCATCTTTTGATCCGCTACGCCGGGAAATTGCCAGGCTTTCTCTTCAGCGCCTGGTAACAGATGGGCGCATACATCCCGCCCGTATTGAAGAAGTGGTGGAAAAAACACGCAGACAACTTGAAGAACAAATAATTGAAATCGGGGAACGAACCGTGATTGAGCTGGGTATACATGGACTTCACAAAGAGTTGGTGCGTATAGTTGGTAAAATGAGATTCCGTTCTTCTTATGGCCAAAACCTATTAATGCACAGCCGCGAAGTTGCAAACCTTTGTGGAATAATGGCGGCAGAATTAGGTATGAACTCAAAACTGGCAAAGCGTGCAGGACTCTTGCATGACATTGGTAAAGTTCCTGATGAAGAAACCGAATTAAGCCATGCATTGCTGGGGATGAAATTAGCAGAGAAGTATGGGGAAAATCCGGCCGTATGCAATGCGATAGGCGCACATCATGACGAAGTGGAGATGGAATATGTTATTTCACCGATTGTACAGGCATGTGACTCAATGAGTGGAGCCCGGCCCGGAGCACGCAGGGAAATAATGCAGCAATATCTGCAACGCATTAAGGACCTGGAAAACATGGCGCTCGGATACCAGGGAGTAGAAAAAGCCTACGCTATACAAGCAGGACGTGAACTTCGGGTAATAGTAGAAGCGGAAAAAGTAAGTGATGGGGATAGCGATAAACTAAGTTTCGAAATTGCACAGAAGATTCAAACGGAAATGACTTATCCTGGTCAAATAAAAGTAACTGTTATAAGAGAGAAGAGAGCCGTGAACGTGGCGAGGTAATTTTTATTCAAATGAGGGCAATTATTCTTTAATGGTTATAATTTCTCCTTTTAAATATAATTTTTCTCTTACCTTCGCACTCCTAAAATAAAAAGCTATGAACGCAATTGCTTTTGTTCACGAACAGTTAACAGAAAAAAAAGAGATACCGCAATTTAAAGCAGGAGATAATATCACTGTAAATTATAAAATTATAGAAGGCAGCAAAGAACGCATCCAAAGTTTCAAAGGAGATGTAATTAAGCGCCAGGGCGAAGGTGGCACGGCAACTTTCACGGTGCGTAAAATAAGTAATGGAGTAGGTGTTGAACGTTTATTTCCAATTTTCTCTCCTAACATAGAAAGTATTAAGCTACATAAAGTAGGTAAGGTTCGTCGCTCTAAACTGTATTATCTTCGTGAAAGAAGTGGAAAGAGTGCCCGCATACAGGAAAAAAGAATGAAATAAGGCATATAAAAAATACATTTTATTTAGAAAAAACCCGGAAGTCACTGCTTTTCGGGTTTTTCTTTGTGCAATTCTTTTAGCTCAAAAAATTTCGTTCAATCAGGATAGTTGAGCTTTTTACCAATTGACCTTATGTTCTTATCGACACGAAATATTGCTTCATGTGCACGGGGTATTACTCCTTACGAAGCTGCCCATAGGAAAGCCAAATGGGACGTTACATCAAATAGATTAAAATTTCCTTAATTTTTGGAAACCATTACCTTATTTTATTTATTGAGTATCTTTGGTTTCTAATTTCAATGTAATCAACATGACACTTACTTTTTTAAATCCGGGACTACTTTTATCAATGCCCGGAGGATCGGAATGGATTTTAATCCTTCTTGTAGTACTTTTATTTTTTGGAGGTAAAAAAATACCTGACCTTATGAGAGGAATCGGAAGAGGCGTGAGAGAATTTAATGATGCCAAAGAAAATGTGAAGAATGAAATTGATGCTGGTATGCGTGAAAAAGACACTTCTGTTCCAAAAACTAACGAGGTGGTTAGAGAAACAGAACTCCCTAAATAAAAAAAATTCATCATTCCTGGTGGCTGAGGTGTGTGCTTCTTAACGAAACTCATACCTTGGCCATTTTTTAAATAAGACCATGTTTTCGTTTACCAATATTGAGGATTACGACAAAGCTCTTTCGTCAGGGGAAACGTCTTGTAGTGAAGCAGTAACTTACTATCTCCAAAAAATTAAGGCAGCCAGCCATCTAAATGCTTTTGTAGAGGTATATGAAGAAGAATGTATAACACGTGCAAAACACCTCGATCTAAAGAGAAAAGAAGGTGGTGTCTGCGGTAAATTGCATGGAGTAATTGTGGCCTTAAAAGATGTTATTTGTCATAAGGAACATCGTATTTCAGCAGCCTCAGGAATTTTAAAAAATTTCATTTCTGTGTACAACTCTACTGCGGTGGAAAGATTGCTTGCGGAAGATGCCATTATAATAGGCAATTGCAATTGTGATGAATTTGCCATGGGCAGTACAAATGAAAATTCTGTGTACGGAAGAGTGCTAAATGCACTTGATGAAAATAAAGTACCTGGCGGTTCATCAGGAGGTTCAGCCGTGGCAGTACAAGCCGGCTTGTGCATGGTAAGTTTGGGAAGCGACACGGGAGGCTCAGTTCGTCAGCCTGCAGACTTTTGCGGTATTACGGGGCTTAAGCCTTCATATGGAACAATCTCGAGGCATGGATTAATCGCTTATGCTTCATCATTTGACCAGGTAGGAATTTTTTCCAACAATGTACGAGATGCGGCGAAGGTTTTGGAAATCATTAATGGAAAAGACGAATATGATAGCACAGTAAAGCAGGAAGAGCCGCGGAAATTTCCTGTTTCAACTAAAGCAACAACTTATAAAATTGCTATTTTAAAAAATGCCCTGGAGCATAAAAGTCTTGATCCGGAGATAAAAAAAAGTATATACAGCCTTGCGGAAAAATTAAAACAAGACGGTCATAGTGTAGAAGAAATCGACTTCAATCTTATAGATTATATCGTTCCGGCATATTATGTATTGACCACTGCAGAAGCTTCAAGCAACCTTTCCCGTTATGACGGAGTGAGGTATGGCTACCGGTATGAAAATGGTGCACAGGACCTCGGTGATTTTTACAAAAAAACACGCACTAAGGGATTTGGGAAAGAAGTCAAGCGACGTATAATGCTTGGAACTTTTGTATTAAGCGAAGGTTATTATGATGCCTATTTTACCAAAGCGCAGCAGGTGAGACAATTGCTAATACAGGAAACCCAAAGCAATTTTAACAAATACGATGCTATACTTATGCCAACAGTCCCCGGCACTGCATTTGAAGCCGGTGATATGGCGAAAGACCCCGTGGCAGTGTATTTGGCGGATATATATACCGTTTACGCAAATCTTACCGGCACGCCGGCAATATCCTTACCGCTCTTTAAGCATTCTAACGGTTTGCCGTTCGGCGTACAGGTAATCACCAACAAGTTCGATGAAGTAACTTTACTTAATATTTCGTATATGCTTCTAAATAGCTATAAACAGTATTAGGAATAATGAAAATGAATTTTTTAAAATTATTAATTGCTTGTCTCTTTATTTCACCAGCGTTTTGCAGGGCCTCTTCTGCATTAAATTTTATTCAACAAAAACAAGATGCCGATACCTCAATCATACAGAATGATACCATCGCTGATCCAAAAATAGAAGAGGTTATAAAATCCACTGCACCACCAAAAAAGGATGAAGTAGCGTATGTATCGCAGGTCACAAAATATGGATTCAAAAATCTGTTTAAAAACTACACTTACAATCCGACTATTCCTTATTCAGCGCAAGTAAATCCTTATGCCGAAAATTATATGCAGGATTATTTGAAGGCTCACGGAAAATACCTGCAGCACCTGAAGGCAACATCTATGTCTTACTTCAATTTTATTGATGGCATTCTTTCCCAGTATGGCCTTCCAAAAGAACTAAAATACCTTGCTGTAATAGAAAGCGATCTTAAAACAAATGCGCTTTCCATTGCAGGAGCAAGAGGCCCATGGCAATTTATGAGCTATACAGCTAAAGATTATGGCCTGCAGGTAAATCAATGGGTGGATGACAGAACCGATTATTTTAAAAGCACCAATGCTGCCGCAAAATATCTACTAAGTCTTTACAAGGATTTGAAAGATTGGCTGTTGGTAATTGCAGCTTATAACGGTGGCCCCGGGCGGGTTTACAGCGCTATAAAGAAAAGCGGTAGTCGTAATTTCTGGGACCTTCAATATTACCTGCCTGAAGAATCCCGTAACCACGTAAAGAAATTTATTGCCACGCATTATATTATGGAGACAGGTAACGCAGGAAATAATTTACAAGGTGCAAACTTTGACTACCAGAATTTAAAAGAAGGGAGTTCTTTACTCAATCCCGATATTACCGCAGAGGAAGATTCAACATCAAACGAACTAACTGTCTCGGGCAGGTATAAAGCCGCTGTAATTGCTAAAAACCTGGAAATGGATATC
>JBDTSD010000258.1:0-5221 GCA_039931355.1 Ginsengibacter sp. | reverse complement strand
AAATACCTGAAGATAACAGGTGGAAACGGCACCAGGATTGCATTTGAACAAAGCCCGCATTATTCTGTAAGAATACTACAGGAATGGGAACGTTACCACGGTGGCGGAATAAAAGCACATGTAACCAACGATACGCTTTTCATTAATTTTGATTATGTGCCTCCCACTCCCTATGACTTTTTTTATATAAAGGGTATAACCACTGTAATGATTTTTTCTCCTGAACTTCTATCGTTCGAAGGCTTCAATACCAATTTTGAAATGTATAAGCTGAAACAAAAAAGTATGAACGTTAACTTAACCGGCAGATCGAAATTTGAAGTGGAAAGTATGCTTCGTTCGCTGGATTCTATAACTGTTTTTCAAAAAGATTCTTCTGAAGTAGTTTTTGAAATGTCTCCTGACTATAAACCTATAAAGTCCGCGGAGAAAGCGAGGCCTGTTACTATTACCATTGGTAGCGCATCTCCAGATATGTCGTCTGCAAACCAAATAAAAAGCCCGGAGGCCATGTCTATTAAATCTGTAAAGGCAAGTATACAGGGCTATTCATTACTGGATCTTGGTCATGCACAAATAGATTCTTTGCAATTGGCCATAGCAGATAGTTCTGCCATTATTATTTCAGGAGGTGCTTTGAAGAAGTTTAGGTAGGGGAAAGTCCTAATCTTTTTTTGCAATAAATACAACATCTTCAGGCAATTTCCTCAAACAGTGTTCAATCATAAAGCCTACATCAATGAAATATTAGATGGGGAATGAACAGGAGGCCTGAAGAAGAAGTAGGGGCAGGATGTACGAAGTCAAATATTATTTGCGTTGTAGTATAAACTCCTCATCATGTTAGTCGCTTCAATGAATTCGCAGGAACTATACAACGAGATTGCAAAAGACGATAGAAAGCTCCGGGAAACTACGCTAAAAAGAATAATGGATGAATATGATCGTGAAAGAAAAAAATTAAAAATAAAAAAGGAAAATAATTATTTTAAAATTTATAAAGTGAAGACTGCCGCGAAAAATAACTGGCTGCTTTACATTCATAAGTGCCATACCGAAGAGCAATACAGGGGACCGGAATCTGCCAGGTATATGAACGTGGCCTATTATTACGATTCAGTAGGTTTAAAGGTTGTTTCTATCGGGTACGAGAATATGCTCACAACCTACAACGGGCATTTCTTTAAAAGGTATAATGAGAGAATAGGCCTTAATTTGTCCCAACCTTTGGACATTGTAAATGCTTTCTTTGCAAACTGTGGGTATGTCCATGCAGATGTAATTGAAAAAAAAGATCGGCTTAGCTTATTTGGCGTTGTGAAAGATGGCCTTATGTTAGGTGACTATCACCAAAACCCGGTAACACTGGAATGGAAAACGTTTATCACCAGAGACTTAAAAAAAGCAGAGCAGGACAATATGGAAAAAGACCTGATTGAAGGTTTGCAAATGCAAGTGATAAGAGCCCGGCAACAAGACACTTACAATCCTCTTATACTAGCGCGTACCAAGGAAATTTTTAAAGCCATCACCGGCAGGTGTACCGCCTGATATTTGAGAAAAGTATGCTGGTGATGGAATTATATAATCTTTCTAAATCAATAATTAAATTTACTCAATACCGTAACCTGAAAGATTGACAAATGATAACTTATTCCGTATGAGGCTTCGTTTAAAAATAAAATCTCATTGTTTTTTGGTAACTTCTTTAGTGGTATTGCGGGAGACATGCACAGTACACCGTCTTATTTCTTTTACGACTTCGTCGGGCACGTAGTGCCTCCGATGAAGTCCAATGTTGTACAGCCTGTCCCGATTTTTATCGGGAGAACCGGTGTTTGATCTTGAAGGGACTATGGGTTTTGAGCTGGAAGGATGCGGACGGTGAAGTTAAGAAATAGTGTTTTCGTTTAAGGCAGGCCGTTAGATATTACTAAATGCCGCATTGATTTTAATGTGTGGAGATGTTTTTTATAAATTTACGACTGGTTTTATAGTAAGTTTCGCCTCGTTTTCTGCTGCATACACATAGCTTCGCCAGGCCGCTACAGCAATGATTTTTTTTATACAAGGCATCCAAATAAATTTTTAGCTATTTCTTCCAATCTGCAAGCGGCCCGCGGCGGTGGAAACGTAAGATGGTGCATCAGCAGCGGCAAAAGCCCAACTTCAGTCCGGGCAGGACAAGCAACGTTGAGGCATTAAATCTTAACTTCAACTAACGTTTTTCAATCATCATCGGTACGGGCATACGGAATACTAATACCAAACCTTCGCTAATACATTTCGTTAGCGGCAAAGCCCGCGCACATCGTAACTGTTGACACATCCGAAAACTTCACCGACGCTACACCACGCTATTTTTAGCACATTACAAGGCACACAAAGCCGACACACAAACACTAAAAATGCCAACGCACTGCCTACCCACCCTGGCTGATGGAACTCCAATTATCTTTATCTCACATATCAACTTAACAGCCTCCACTAACAAGCCCAACTCGCACTGATAATTATGGTCATATACTTATTTACATCCATCTTTAGCTTATGTATCCAAATTCTGATATAGAATAAGGATCATAGAAATAAGATTAAATTAGCGGTTTATGTAATTATGCCGGATCATTTTTTTAATAAACTATCAAAAAGTATAACGCTAACAGAAGCTGATAAATCAATTTTCAGGCAGTATATTAGTGTAAAGAAGTTAAGAAAACGGCAATATCTTTTACAGGAAGGGGAAGTTTGTAAATCTGTGGCATTTGTAAGCAAAGGGATTTTGCGTTCTTACCTGGTGGATGAAAAAAGCAACGAACGCATTATACAATTTGCCCCCGAAGGCTGGTTTATTTCTGACTTGTACAGTTTTGTAACTAATGAATATTCTAACCTGAACATTGATGCAATTGAAGATTCAGAGTTGGTGCTAATCAACCAGGAGGCACATGCACATCTTGAAAATATAATTCCTGAATTTTTCAAATTTAATTGCCTGCAATATCGCGGTGCATATATTGCCTTGCAAAAAAGATTAACTAACATGTTCACTCTTTCAGCAGAAGAAAAATACATTAAGCTGCTCAATATTTATCCTGATATTATACAGCGTGTACCACAACACATGATTGCTTCTTACCTGGGTTTAAAACCTGAAACATTAAGCCGTGTAAGAAAAAAACTTATCGTAAAAAAAATTGGACATAGTTAATTCTATTGACCTGCATCAATATTATTTATTGACTCACATCAACGTATTGCACTGAGCATATATTCTATTTTTACACGTGAGCTTTATATTATCAAATAGCCCGAAAAGGTGTAATGTGAAAACATTTTGTACCATTCCTTTAACTAAATTCAAAATCACTAATTAAAATTAAAAATGAAAAGATTATTTTTTGCAGCCATCCTGTTTGTACAGGCTTCAGCATTTGCACAAACAACTACGTGGAAGAATGATAAGATGCATTCTAAACTTACATTTACAGTAACGCATCTTATGGTATCTGATGTTGACGGACTATTTAAAAATTTTGATGTAACTATCACTTCATCAAAAGCAGATTTCAGCGATGCTGTTTTTGAACTTAAGGCAGATGTGGCTTCAATAAATACTGAAGTTGATATGCGTGATAATGATTTAAAAAGCGCCGGATGGTTTGATGCAGCAACTTATCCTTCCATCACTTTTAAAAGCACTGCAATTAAAGCCGATGGTAAAAACAAATACAAATTAACCGGCAATCTTACCATGCATGGCGTTACAAAACCCGTAACGATGGATCTCATTTATCGCGGAACTGTTCAAAACCCGATGAGCAAAAAAGATGACGCAGGTTTTAAATTGACAGGCACGATTAAGCGAACTGATTTTAACATCGGTTCTAAATATCCTTCCGCTATGGTAAGTGATGAAGTAGAGATTAAAGCTGATGGAGAATTTGCAAAGGCAGATTAAAATTAAGATGAAACGATTGCGGCACAACCGGCAATGCCATAACAGAGGTAAAGGTCTTCACTTCTATAATCAAACTAAAGAGTGTTCAACTGTATCTGAAGATTGATTTTCTTAACTTTATTCCATGCAAGACAAAAATGTACGGCAAGTTTCCGAGTTCAACAGTGAGTTAAAACTCAAAGGCTTCAATGTGTTTCAGATTGAAAATGATGGTGGCGCTGTTCGCCTTTACAGCCGGAAAGACTTTTATAAAATATGTTTGACTACAGGAAAAAGTATCATTCATTATGCTGACAGGAGCTTTGAAGAGGAAGGAACGATTTTGTTTTTCGGCAATCCGCACATTCCTTATTCCTGGGAAACGCTTTCCACCACCTACGTTGGATACACCTGCCTTTTTTCAGAGGAGTTCTTTAAAGCATCTGACCGTAGCGAAAGTTTACAACAGTCACCGCTTTTTAAGATTGGTGGAACGCCAATTCTGAAAATACAGGAACAACAACGAACGTTCTTAAACGCCATCTTTCAGAAGATGATAGAGGAACAAAAAAGCGACTACGCCTACAAAGATGACCTTATACGCAACTACGTTAACCTGATAATTCATGAAGCGTTAAAACTACAACCTTCAGAACGCTGCACCTTCACCGGTAGCGTCCTAAACCAAGCAGCACGGCAAACGAGAATCACGTAAAGAATGTTGTTTGATTCTTAATTCCCTAAACTCTTTTACAATTTTCTTTATGCTGAATGTAATACATTGGCACCGTCAATTGTTATATATAAAACTGGTTCACTTTATGGATGCTGTGCGGTTCAAGGCGGAGGTGTTTTGCTGGAAAGACTTGTTGTACAGGTTGGCAATGCGGCTGTTAAATAATCCATCAGAGGCCGAAGATGCAGTGCAGCACACTATGCTGAAAATGTGGCAGAAAAAAGAGGAACTAAATGGAATAGAAAATTTGCGGGCTTTTGTAATTAAAGCGCTACAAAATGATTGCCTTAACCGGCTGAAAAAGGAGCAAACAATTATCCGGCATCATGGACAATTTGGAAAAACGCAATCTCTTTCCACTGAGCATTCGCAGGGAAACCTGGTAGAACTTATTAAAGGCGAAATAAATAAACTGCCGGAAAAACAAAGAATGACTATGCACCTCTGCGACGTGGAAGGGTTTGATACGAAAGAGACAGCGGAATTACTCTCTATAGATGAAGGCGCTGTGAGGACAAACCTGAGCAGGGCCAGGCAAAAAATAA
>JBDTSD010000257.1:0-5246 GCA_039931355.1 Ginsengibacter sp. | reverse complement strand
CGTTGCAGTAAAAGTGCGGTAGCCTGTAAAGTAGCCTGGTTTTGTAGCAGTCACCAATGACGCGTTTTTATCCAGCGCCGCATCCCTGATTCTAAAATATCCGTGATCATTTGTTATAGACGTTTTTGTTCCGACAGTTATTTCCACACCAATGGCAGGCTGTTCATTTTCATCATAAATGTTTCCCTGTAGTGTTGCGGTAATAGGCACCGATAAATTATTTTCAGTATCAGAGCCAAAATTAGTAGTACTAAACTCCTTCTGGCAGTTAAAAAATAAAACTGAAAATAAAAGGGTAATTAAAGCAAAATATATGCGTTTCATAAAAAAGTATTTATGGCATATACTGCTGCCTTTAGCAAAAGGTTGGGTGGTCTTTTAATTTTTTTCTCTCACTTCTTCAATAAACTTTTCAATTGCTTTCCTGATAATAGCTGAGCTTGTGTTGTGATTATTTATCAGCGTAGAAAAGATAAGCAGCTTGTTTTTCTTTGTATATAAAAAGCCACTGAAAGCAACAACGCCGGAAAGTGTTCCTGTTTTGGCATAAATAAATCCGCTATCGGCTTTATAATAAGATTTGATTGTTCCGCTGCCACCGGTTTCCAAAATATTCTTAATGCGGTCCATTCCAAAATCATTTTTCATTTTATTAAGAATAAAAACAAAATCTTTTGGGGAAAATAAGTTGTAATGACTAAGTCCTGAACCATCTACCCAATAAGGCTTTTGAGGCATATCCTTAAAGTCTTTTTTTAATAAAGTATCAATTATTAGTTCATCATTCATCACACCTAATAAATGATCGCTTACCATAAGCAATGTTTGCTCCGCGAAAAAATTATCGCTGTGATGCATCAACGGCCTGAGCATAGAATCCACAGGCCGTGAAAATAATTTCATAACACTTTGCTTTTCGAAACCCGCGGCAACATCGGCCAACCCTATTTTTCTATGCAATGTATCTTGCAGCAATTGAATAATGATAGAATCATTAACATGGAAAGGCGTTTCTGTATAATGCTCATCTGCTCTACCCTTGGTGATAATGAAATGATTTTTGAAAAAATTTCTTTTAACCGAAGCAGGAAATAAATTCTTATTAACAGAACTATCAGGCTCAATATCATTTTTAAAAAAAGAAGGAACTACGACTGGATTATTTACATGATTTTCGATACGAACAATATTACCATATAAAGGGAGCGCGCTTTTTTCAGGCATGTAATAATCGCTATAGTCGTCCCACGACCAGCCCGGCCCCCACCTTTCTTCCTTCCATGCATTATTATCAAATACAATTGGCTTAGTTGTGTTTTTCAAAAAATCGAATACTCTTTGTTGTGAAAAATCAGGATGTAAAAAAGTAGGATCACCGGCGCCATAGACAATTATTTCATTATCTCTTTCTACATACTTTAGTCCAACAAGGCTATCGCCCAGGTATTTCATTGCTGCATAGCAGGTGGCAATTTTGGTATTGCTGGCTGGTACAAAATATTTATCACCCTGGTAATTATACAGGTATTTGCCGGTAGCGGGTTCATATATGCTTATACCAGTATGTGCAGGTGTAAATGCAGGATTATTTAAAACATCATTTTTTGCAAAATGCTTTATTTGTTTTGAGGCGGAGCAACTGGCAAGAAAGAGGCTTAGGATAAAAATAAATTTTAAAAAAATGCTTTTCATAATTTTCAAATTACAAAGATTTTCACTATTTCTTATTTGCTGCTTTTTAGCTCAATTAATTATACGTTAATCCGTTTCTGTTGGCCGGGAGATGGGTGTAGCCATTCCTTTCAATTTAGTAACTTTGCCATCCCCCAGAGGAGTCCTCTGGACTGTCATTTTGGCTATGCAAAATTTCTGCATCAATTTTGACAAGATAAAACTCTATAAATTTTCATTTAATCAGAACTATATATGTCCGGCTTTCTTTCAAAACTATTTGGCGGTAATAAAAGTGAAAAAGATGTAAAGGTGATAACGCCTTACGTGGCTAAGATCAATGCTTTTTTTGATGAATATCAATCGCTCTCCAACGATGAACTTCGTCATAAAACTGTTGAATTCAAGCAGCGTATAAAAGAATATCTTTCTGAAACAGATAATGAAATTGAAGCGCGAAAAGAAGAAGCTGAATCATTGGACTCTTCTGATATCGATGGCCGGGACAGGATATACCAGGAAGTGGATACAATGATAAAAGGAAGAGATAAAAAGATAGAAGAAATTTTGCTTGACATACTTCCCGAGGCGTTTGCAGTTGTGAAAGAAACTGCCCGCCGTTTCAAAGAAAATAAAGAGCTGAAATCAACCGCTACTGAACTTGACAAAACTTTCAGTATTACCAAAAAATATATACGGATAGAAGATGGCAATGCCATATACAAAAACACCTGGCCTGCAGGCGGCTCTGAAATCACCTGGAACATGGTGCATTATGATGTGCAGCTTATTGGAGGTATAGTTTTGCATGAAGGGAAAATTGCCGAAATGGCCACTGGTGAAGGTAAAACACTGGTATCTACATTGCCTGCCTATCTTAATGCATTGGCCGGCGAAGGTGTGCATATCGTAACCGTGAACGATTACCTCGCCCGTCGTGATAGTGAGTGGAACGGGACTTTATTTGAGTGGCTGGGACTTACTGTGGATTGTATTGATAAACACGAACCTAATAGTGACGCCCGCCGCAAGGCATATAACAGTGATATTATTTACGGAACCAATAATGAATTTGGCTTTGATTACCTGAGAGATAATATGGTGCATACGCCCGACGAAATGGTACAGCGCAAGCATCACTTTGCTATGGTGGATGAGGTGGATAGTGTGTTGATCGATGATGCTCGTACGCCATTAATTATTTCCGGGCCGGTACCACGCGGCGATCAGCAGGAATTTGACCAAATGAAACCCCGCGTTGAGAGAATTGTGGATGCCCAGAAAAAAGTGACCAGTGCTTTTTTAATTGAAGCAAAGAAAAAAATTACTGAAGGGAATGATGATCCTAAAGAAGGAGGACTTGCTTTATTCCGGGCGCATCGCGGGCTTCCAAAGAATGGAGCGCTTATAAAATATCTAAGTGAACCTGGCATGCGGGTGAAACTCCAGAAAACTGAAAACTATTACCTCGCCGATCAGCAAAAGAATATGCCGAAGGTGGATGAAGAATTGTTCTTCCATATAGATGAAAAAAACAACCAGGTAGAGCTAACTGATAAAGGCATAGCATTAATCACAAAGTCCGGTGAAGACCCTGAGTTTTTTATTCTTCCTGATATAGGTGTAAAGCTTGCTGAGATTGAAAAAAGCGCTCTAACTGCTGATGAAAAACTTCATGAGAAAGAAATATTATTGAATGAATATTCTATAAAGGCTGATCGCATACATACTGTTCAGCAATTATTAAAGGCTTACACACTTTTTGAAAATGATGTGGAGTATGTGGTGATTGAAGGGCAGGTGAAGATTGTGGATGAGCAAACAGGCCGTATAATGGAAGGGCGCCGCTATTCAGATGGGTTGCACCAGGCGATAGAAGCAAAAGAAAATGTGAAGATAGAAAGTGCTACACAAACTTATGCTACCATTACATTACAGAACTTTTTCAGGATGTATCACAAGCTTGCGGGTATGACGGGTACGGCTGAAACTGAGGCAGCGGAATTCTGGGATATTTATAAACTTGATGTAGTGTCCATACCTACTAACGTGCCGGTTATACGAAATGATACACAGGATCTGGTTTATAAAACTAAACGCGAAAAATTAAAAGCAGTAATTGAAGAAGTGGAAAAAATGCGTGAAGCCGGCAGGCCAATCCTGGTAGGTACCACCTCCGTGGAAGTAAGTGAATTACTTAGCCGCATGATGAAGCAGAAAGGCGTACCGCATAATGTATTGAATGCAAAACAGCACGCAAGAGAAGCGCAGGTAGTTGCAGAAGCTGGCCTCTCCGGAAATGTAACGATTGCTACCAACATGGCAGGCCGTGGTACGGATATAAAACTTGGTCCGGGTGTGAAGGAAGCAGGCGGCCTTGCGATACTAGGAACGGAAAGGCATGAAAGCCGGCGTGTGGACAGGCAGTTGCGTGGACGTGCAGGAAGGCAGGGTGACCCCGGTACTTCGCAGTTTTTTGTATCGCTTGAAGATGATTTAATGCGAATGTTTGGCAGCGAAAAAATTGCTTCTTTAATGGACCGCATGGGTTATAAGGAAGGTGAAGTGATTCAGCACAGCATGATTTCAAAAAGTATTGAGCGCGCCCAAAAGAAAGTAGAGGAAAATAACTTCGGTATAAGAAAAAGGCTACTTGAATATGATGATGTAATGAACAAGCAACGCACTGTTATTTATGGAAGGCGTAATCATGCTTTGTTTGGAGAAAGACTGGCGCTTGACCTTGATAATGGATTTTATTCAGTGGCGGAAGGTATTATTATTTCTTTTAAAGAGATAAACGATTACGAAGAATTTAAGCTGGCTGTAATTATGAACTTTGGTATTGATACAGAAATTACGGCAGAGGAATTGGATAAAGATGATATGCATTCGCTTTCTAACAGGCTTTATTACGAAGCAAAAGACCATTACAATCACAAGAATAAGTTGATGAATGAGCAGACGCTTCCGGTGATTAAAAATATTCGCAAAGAGCAGGGTGCCCATATTCAGAATGTAGCGGTGCCGTTTACTGATGGGAAAAAAGCCATGCAGGCTGTAGCGAATCTTGATAAAACAATTGCGACTAACGGCGAAGAACTGACGAACGCACTGGAACGCAACATTACGTTAGCTTTGATAGATGATGCATGGAAAGAACATTTGCGTGCGATGGATGACTTGAGACATAGTGTTCAAACTGCAGGATACGAGCAAAAAGATCCTTTGGTAATTTATAAAATAGAGGCTTTTAATGCATTTAAACAAATGGATGACCAGGTGAATAAAGATATTGTAAGTTTCCTGGCACATTGCAGCATTCCTGTAGAACAAAATCAACCAAACAGGATACATGAAGAAAGACAACGTAAAACTGACATGAGCAAACTGCGCCAGCGTAAAGAAGAATTTGCAGGAGCAGGCGCAGGGGGCCCGGAATATCTTTCTCAGGAAAATGATTACATAGATCCATCAGAAAATGTAAAGCAGGAGCCAATAAAGGTAGGCCCAAAGATTGGCCGCAACGATCCGTGCCCATGTGGCAGCGGTAAGAAGTATAAGCAATGCCACGG
>JBDTSD010000256.1:0-5268 GCA_039931355.1 Ginsengibacter sp. | reverse complement strand
TTATAGAAATTAAACAATAACAATTATGAACAGCGAACAACCCATTATCGTAGGCCTCGACATTGGCACAACAAAAATTGCAGCAATCGCGGGCAGAAAAAATGAATTCGGCAAGCTCGAAATTCTTGGCTTCGGGCGGGCTAACAGTAATGGTGTACAACACGGCATGGTGTTGAACATTGATCAAACCATCAAAGCCATTCAGACCGCCCTGGAAAATTGCTATGCAAGCAATCCTAACCTTCCAATCACGGAAGTGTATGTTGGCATTGCAGGCCATCACATTAAAAGCCTGCAAACCCGCGGTGATATTGTACGCCAGAATACCGAAGAAGAAATTATGCAGAGCGAAATTGATCAGTTGATAAATGATCAGTATAAAACTTACATACCTGCGGGTGACCAGATAATTGATGTGATTCCACAAGAGTTTACGGTTGATAATTTCCAAAATATCCCTGACCCCATTGGCTACAGCGGTGTAAAAGTTGGTGCAAATTTTCACATAATTACGGGTGATAAAAATGCAATAAGAAATATAAACCGCAGCGTAGAAAAGGCTGGTTTAATTACCAAGGATTTGGTTCTTCAGCCACTCGCATCAGCTGCTGCGGTAATGTGCGATCATGACCTGGAGGCAGGTGTTGCGATTGTTGATATTGGTGGCGGCACCACAGACCTTGCTGTTTTTTATGAAGGAATTTTAAAGCACACTGCGGTAATTCCGTTCGGTGGGGAGAATATTACCAATGATATTAAGACAGGCCTTGGTGTTTTAAAAACACAGGCGGAGCAAATGAAAGTCCAGTTCGGCAGTGCACTTTCCGATGAAGCAAAATCAAATGCGTTTATCACCATTCCGGGGTTACGCGGTATGGCACCAAAAGAAATAAGTGTTAAAAACCTCGCGGCAATTATACAGGCCCGCATGAGCGAAATAATGGATTTTGTTTCTTATCATTTAAAACAAGTTGGTCTTGATAACCGCATGCTTAATGGCGGCGTTATCCTCACTGGCGGCGGCTCACAGCTTAAGCATCTTATACAGCTAACAGAATATGTTACTGGTCTGAATGCCCGCATTGGATATCCTAACGAGCATCTTGCTGCCGGGCATATTGAAGAACTCGCAAAGCCAATGTATTCTACCTGTCTTGGGTTAATACTAAAGGGCTATAATGATTATGAAAACAAACGCAAGCAGTTTGAGTTGCAATACCAGAAAATTGGAATACCTGCAGGACTACAACAGCCAGGCATAGACGCAGAAGTTGAGAGTGCTGAAGAAGAAAGGCAGGTAACTGTAAAGCCACGCAAAACTCTGAAAGCTTTTATGGATTCGTTCAAAAATGGCCTGATAGAGATGTTTAAAGAAGAGGGAGATTCTGAGTTGTAGAGCCCCATATCCCCGCCGCGGCGGGGGAACAAAAAGATTAATAGCCGTAAAAATTTTTTATATAAAACCCATTAATAAATAACGCTAATACTCCTTGTCTCCCGATCATATCGGGAGGTTGGGGTGAGGCTTCCCATTAAACTAAACACATGATACATTTTGATTTGCCAAAAGAACAATCGTCTATCCTTAAAGTAATAGGAATAGGTGGCGGTGGCAGCAACGCTGTCAACCACATGTACAGCCAGAATATTGATGGCGTCAATTTCATTATTTGTAATACAGATGCCCAGGCAATTGCCACGAGCATGGTACCCAACAAGGTTCAGCTTGGGCCACATCTTACGCAGGGACTTGGTGCCGGTGCTAATCCTCAGATTGGCCGTGAAGCAACTGAAGAAAGCCTGGAGGAAATAAAACGCATACTGGAAGTCAATACAAAAATGGCTTTCATAACCGCTGGAATGGGCGGTGGAACGGGTACAGGTGGTGCACCAATAATCGCGAAGATTTGTAAAGATCTTGGCATTCTTACCGTTGGTATTGTCACAACACCTTTTGCTTATGAGGGCAAAAAAAGGATTGCCCAGGCAGAAGAAG
This sequence comes from Ginsengibacter sp., assembly GCA_039931355.1. GTDB lineage: Bacteria > Bacteroidota > Bacteroidia > Chitinophagales > Chitinophagaceae > Ginsengibacter. The sequence continues at coordinate 3,272 of JBDTSD010000256.1, read as the reverse complement.
GAATAAGCCGGCTGAAAGATCATGTGGATACGCTTCTCGTAATAAGCAATGATAAACTTCGCCATCAATTTGGTAACCTTACTATGAAGGCTGCTTTTAGTAAAGCAGATAATGTATTGGCAACTGCAGCGAAATGTATCACTGACGTTATAAACAGCACTGGGCAGATTAACGTTGACTTTGCCGATGTGTGCACTGTGATGCGCAGTGGTGGAGTCGCTATACTTGGAAGTGCTGAATGTGAGGGTGACAACAGGGCACAAAATGCCATTGAGCAAGCTCTTAATTCCCCCCTGTTGAATGACAACGACATTCGTGGAGCTAAGTGGATTTTGATAAATATTAATTCCGCCGAAGGCGATAGCGAGTTTACCATGGATGAAGTGGAAACTATACAAAATCATTTATTGAGCCAGGCAGGAGACGATACCGATGTGATATTAGGTTTAGGGTATGATAATACTTTGGAGAATAAAATTGGTATTACGCTTATCGCAACAGGTTTTGAACATAAAGATCCGTTTGATAGAAAGGAAGCACCAAAGGAAGAGAAGAAAGAAAGCGAAAAAATTGTGATGGTGCTGAAAGCGGAGGAAGATAAGAAACACTACCGGCAACCCGTATTCGTTTTTGAAGATAAAAATGAAGAGCCGGAAAAAGAAGAAATAGCGGGAGAGGAGATCATTCAAGAGCATCAGGGATTTAAAACCCTTAAGCAAGAAGACGTGGTGGCGTTTGAATTTGATGATGAAAAGGAAACTGAAATGACTCCTAAAATAGTAGAAATACCGCCAGCGGCAGTAGAATTACGAAAAGTAGATGAGGAAATTACTGTTGATAAATCATCGGAAAGTATTGTACATTTCACATTATCTTCGGCACCTGATCCAATTCTTTCTAAAGCTAACCCGGAACAACCTAAGACTGCTGAGGCTCCTGGCCATACCAAAAGTTCAAATATAAATATTGTAAACAAAGATGCTAGCGCCGCCCCAACGTCAGGCGGTTATTTGGCGAAGCCTTCGCAAATTTATGCCGAGGACAAGCCTAATTCGAAATCCAAATCTGTGGAACCTGCCCCGCTGGTTATTTCAAATCGGGAAGACGAACCCGAAGTTGACATGCAGTTGGTGGTAAAAGAGTCCCATGAAGTGACGGAGGAAAAGGAAGACCCGAAAGTACACCAAACAATGCCCATCATGATGCCTTCTGTTGAGGAGCCGCCAATGGTGGACGAAACAGAAGATCTTAAGCGCCGGGCTATGGAACGCATTGCTAAGTTGAGAAACCTGTCTTTCAACGTAAATGCTGCGGATCCTAACAATGAGTTTGAGTCGGTTCCCGCTTACCTCCGTCGCAATATGGAATTGCACAATTCTATCGCTGATGTAGAAAGCTTTTACAGCAATTATACTGTTAAGTCCAATGAAAGTAATAAGGCGGAGATCAGCACAATCAATACTTTTTTGGAAGGGAAAAAACCTGATTAAAATTCTATAGATAAATAGTAAACTTATTGTTGTGTGTACTATTACATGTTCATTATACCCGGAGACGAAAGTTAGCCGGGCTTTTTATTATTGTGAATGTTGTAATTTAATTAGTCTATAAAGGTAAGTATGGGTATTACTATTGCAACGACCTTTAGGTCGTGGATCATCTGAAGTGAAAGGGCTTTAGCCAAAATCTCATTAGATGTTTTGTTTTACAAGAAGCGGAGGTTTTGGTATGCATAATTTATGTATTATTATAAGATTTGGCTTAAGCCTGATTACCATTTATTAGTCCACGACCTAAAGGTCGTGGCAATCAAAGGCAATAAATTGTTTAGCCATATGAAACATCATAGAACCATTTTATTAAACATTTATCTAAAAAAATTTCATGAAAAGTATTCTCGCATATCATCTATCAATCTTTCTTCCTTTGGGATTATTAATGTTTTTTATAAACAATCATTATATCTCAAACAACCAGTTTGTGTGGTTGCTATTTATATATGCATGTATATATCACCCGGCGATTTCGGGCGTACGTTTGATCGAACTTCATAAAATTAAACCTTCGGAATTTTTAATGAATTTTATTCCAATGTGGAATTGGAAATATTCTTATTTTCTCTTTTTTGCTAAAAAATAATTTCAGCAATTATTTACTTTTTTACAATAAAAGCAAATCTATCTTTCAGCTTTAAAAACTTCTTCTCGAAAAAGTTATAAGAAATAAATGCCAAAATCATACAGGCGATAAATGCAACGATAGTCAATACCAAAATTATTAAAGGACTCTGTAGATTCATTCCTGCTTTCTTAAAGGCAAGCTCTACAAAGATGATAGCAATTACATGAATACAATACAAACCATAAGTGTAAACTCCCCATTTGCTTATTTGCTTTAGTGATGACATTTTAAAGAAGGACTTATTTGAAAAATTCTGCTCAAGAATAATGAAGCCGAAAACAATGGCAATTACTATTCTTTCCAAAATCATCATTGAGCCTGGAAAAATATCTTTTCTAAATAAAAATAAAATAATACCAGCAGCATAGATACACGCAATTGCCACTTTGTTTAGCGATGAAATTTTCTGTTTAAACTTTTCATTGAAAATTATATAGTAAGCAAGAAGCCCACCAAGCGCCATGTCTCCAATAACCGCTAAGGTGTGGAACTGCAATACTCTTTCATCACTACCATGAAAGCACCTGAAAATAAATGAACCGGCAATAATTGCATAGAGCAAATGCCGGTAATATTTTATTGGGAATAAAGAAAGCAGCAATGGCCAGAATAAATAAAATTGTTCCTCAATAGCAACCGACCAAAGCACTGATATAATTGCCGGCGCTCCGTTTTTTAAAAAATCAAAATTATTGAGAAATGCAAAATAAGTCCACGGATGTGCAACGACAAATAACTCTCCCCCGATGATTTTTTTAAGCAAAGGATACAGCACAAGACCGAATAAAATACATAGATAAAAGAGCGGCCATATTCTTAAAATTCTTCTAACATAAAAATTGCCTACATGTATTCTACCGGTCAATTTTTTTTCCTGTATCAAAAGATAAGTGATAAGGAAACCGCTTAATACAAAGAAAAAATTGACGCCAATTTCCCCATTTTGAAATAAGAATTTTACAATACCGGCGCTGGTTCCTGTCAGGCCATACCTGTCGAACATTAATACCCAGATATGAAAAAGATACACGCTGAAAAAACTGAGGAAACGAAGGCCATCAAGATTTGGAAAAAATATTTTCTCCTTTTTT
>JBDTSD010000255.1:0-5281 GCA_039931355.1 Ginsengibacter sp. | reverse complement strand
AATCATGAAGTACGTACTGCTGGCATTATTGCAAAGCATCTTCAATCGCTGGGGATTGAAGTTAAGACGGGAGTAGCAAAAACAGGTGTCGTTGGAATTTTAAAAGGCGGCAAACCCGGCCCTGTCGTAGCATTGCGGGCTGATATGGATGCGCTGCCGGTTACGGAAAGAACCGATGTGCCGTTTGCCTCAAAGGTGAAAACAATGTATAATGGAAATGAGGTTGGCGTGATGCATGCCTGCGGCCATGATTCGCATGTGGCTATTTTAATGGGCGTGGCGGAAATTTTATCATCAATGAAAAAGGATTTAAAAGGAACAGTGAAATTTATTTTTCAACCTGCTGAAGAAGGAGCGCCTGCGGGCGAAGAAGGTGGCGCTGAATTAATGGTGAAAGAAGGCGTGATGGAAAATCCAAAAGTGGATGTTGTATTTGGGTTGCACATTAATTCGCAAACGGAAGTAGGAACAATTACTTACCGGCCCGGTGGTACAATGGCCGGTGTAAATGATATGAAAATAATTGTAAAAGGCAGATCAGCACACGGCGCATACCCGTGGTCGTCAGTTGACCCGATCGTAGTGTCGGCACAGATCATTAATAACTTGCAAACCATCGTAAGCCGCAATTTGAACATTACAGAAAATGCAGGTGTAGTAACAATAGGCTCAATACATGGGGGCAACCGCAGCAACATTATTCCTGAGCAGGTGGAGATGATGGGAACGATAAGGGCGTTTAGCAAAGAAGATGAAAAGATGCTAATTGAAAGAATAAAACAGATCGCTACCAAAACCGCCGAGGCTGAAAATGCAACCGCCGACGTAATCATACCTTTTTCTTCACACTATCCTGTTACGTTTAATGATGTTGCGCTTACTGAAAAAATGTTGCCATCGTTGCGTAAAACTGCCGGAGATGGAAATGTGCTACTAAAGCCGCCTGTAACCGGCGCCGAAGATTTTTCTTTCTTCCAGGAAAAGGCTCCGGGACTTTTTATTTTCTTAGGCGGTATGCCCAAAGGACAAGATCCCAAAACTGCTCCTTCGCATCACACACCTGACTTTTATATTGATGAAAGTGGGTTTATACTTGGAGTAAAAGCGCTGGCAAATCTTACTGTTGATTATATGAATATGGGTAAGTAATGACACGAATTTTAAAACACTACTTACACGAATTGATAGCAGTCACGTTGCCGTCATTTCGACGCAGGAGAAATCTCCCGAATTAAATTTTTTAAAGATTACTTTTTCAATCTTTAAAAAATTTCCGGAGATTTCTCAATCGTAGCCCCAGCACAAATCTAACACTGCTTCGAAAAGGCGATACTCTTTTTAATTCAACAACGCAAGTATTTTATTCTTCAGCATTTTTCTTTCTTTATCCGCATGTGTAAGTTCAATCGCTGTTTCAAAATATTTCTTTGCAGCCGGCAGGTTATTCAATCGTGAATAAATTTCTCCGAAAACGCTATAGTACAAATAAAAGGATTCTAATTTCTTTTTGTCTTTGATAGTTTGTAATTGTTCGAGCGCTACTTCCGCGCCATACAATTCCATCACAGCAATAGTCTTGTTCAATTCATTAATCGGCGATGGAGAAATTTTGCAAAGCCATTCATAGTATTCGAGTATGCGTTTCCAGTTAGTATCTTTAAAAGCTTTGGCAGAGCAATGTTCATAAGCGATAGCTGCTTCTATATGATAAGTGCTTACGACATTTCCAAAGGCTGCTTTATTCATGTATTCATTTCCCTCTTCAATTAAACGCTGGTCCCACTTTTTACGATCCTGCATGGGCAGCAATATAATTTCGCCTTCTCTTGTAAGACGGCTTTCATTGCGGGAAGAGTGAAAGCACATTAACGCCATCAATGCAAACACCTCCGGTTGCTGCGTGTGATTATTTTCTGCAAGGAGTTTGCAAAGCATCATGGCTTCGGCTATCACATCTTTGCGTATCAGTTCTTCTGAATTGGTGGAATTATATCCTTCATTAAAAATGAGGTAGATAGTATTTAGTACAGCGTTCGTCCTGTTTTTAATTTCACCCGCTGAAGGAATTTCTAATTTTATTTTACGTTGCCTGAAAAATTCCTTGGTTCTGTAAAGCCTTTTAGATACAGTGTCTTCACTCGTGAGAAAAGCTTTGGCTATTTCTGCAGTACTAAAGCCGCAAAGTGTTTTTAACATCAGGGTGATCTGATTTTCCAATGAAATTTCCGCATGGCAACAGGTAAACATCATTCGCAGAAGATCATCTTTTATGAATTCTTCTTTCCAAAAATTTTCCATTGCGGAGTTAAGTGTGTATTCAGATGTAAGAAGGATTTTTTCTTTATCGCTGAAATCGAATTGAACAGAATGCTTATTTCTCCTGATAATATCAATTGCTTTATTTTTTGCAACGCGAAAGAGCCAGCCAGATGGATTGTCGGGAATGCCTTTTAATTTCCATACATGCATAGCCTGGAGCAATGTATCCTGCACAACGTCTTCAGCAGTTTCAAGATTTTCCGTCCCAAATATTTTGGTTAATATAGACACCATTTTTTTCGACTCATTTCGAAAAAGATGGGCTGTTAGTTGCTGAACAGGTTCGCCGGCTGAAGACACAAATTATTATTTCATTAAAATTACTACAAAGCTCTCATGCGGTTATTCTTTGCATTGTGCTCAACTTCAGCGAGGCCTAAAGCCTCCAATAACGGAGGTACATACATTCCAAATCTGCCACGCAAACCTTTCTTTAATCCATACCACCCACCAACAGGATTTTCATCTGAGCGGCCCCAGGCTTCAACGGTTTTATCCTTTGCAGGCTTCTGTTCATCGGCACTTCCAAGTTCCATCCAGTCACCATGCTTTTTGAGCATGGCATGCAAATCGTTTATACATTTTGCATCATAATGCAAAACAGTTTTACCAACTGTGCAAACAATAATTTCTTTTCCATCTTTCACATCTTTATACATTTCGTATTCGGATGTTCCGGGCGGGGTTTTTAGTTTCCAGGGATTTTCTTTAGTGCCTGTGTTATCTTTTTCTTTCGACATAAATACGTTTTAAACTTTTTAAAATCAAAACAAAATTGCCCGTCGGTTGACAGAGCAATTTTGTTTATAATGTTTAAGGTAATATTACATTTTCAATTCCTGGATTTCCCTTACTTCAACCACACCATCTTCATTCTCCAGCAAAGGGCATCCTTTAGAAAGTTCCACCGCTTCCTCAAGCGTGTCAGCTTTACAAATAAGATATCCGCCAACCATTTCCTTGCCTTCCATAAAAGGGCCGTCTGATATAACTTTTTTAGAGCCGGAAACAGTTTTACCTTCTTTGTTTAAAGGTTGGGCGCCAACTAACTTTCCTTCTGCACCAAGTTTTCCCATCCAATCCATCCAGCGTTGCATATGAGCCTGGGACTGTTCGGGCGATGCGGCTTCCATTTCTTCACGGCCGCCTCTGAATAAAAACAGGTATTCTTTCATTATACTATTTTTAGAATTTTTAAAAAATTATTTCTGCATTACTAATCAAGCTCAATCAGCTCTGTGCATGCAAGCCTACCTTGTTACCTTCTGTATCAACAATGAACGCCATGTAACCAATCTCAGGACTTATTTGTGTCTTTGGCATAATCACTTTACCATTTGCTTTTTCCACGCGATCAATCACTGTTTGAATACCAGGATTAGCATTTAGGTAAATGACAGAGCCATCCATGGCGGGTTTATGCTGAGGGCTTTGAGCCAGGCCGCCACTTGCTTTTCCGCTTCCCATCTCCATAGGAAAGCCGGTCATTTTCATGCCCATCATTTCCCGCATAGGCGTCATTTCAACATCAAAAATTGTTTCATAAAATTTAGTTGCTCTTGCAATATCAATTGCAGGTATCTCAAACCAGTTGAGAGAATTTGAATTTTTGTCCATGATTATTTATTTAAGGATGAAAAAATATTTACACCTCTAAGACGAATGTAGCCAACGTATTTGGACAGAGGCACTATGTTTTTTTAGGAATTATTTCAGAAAGAAAGGAAGTGTTGAAATCAAGGGCACAATTACAAAAGCAGAAAAGGGCGCATTTGTTTTAAACAGGAAATTCCTGCATCGGTAATCCTGTTTATTTTCCGGGAAGGCGGTTTTTGATTGCAGCTATTGATCCTTTAATAATTTGCTCAAGGACTTTTGGATCAACATCGCTTAATTTTTTAATGTATAAGCAACCCACACCGGTCTTATGTTTTCCAAGTTTTTCAAGCAAGTCTTTTCCCGAATCTAAAGCTCCGCAGAGATATAACGAAATGCTTTGTTTGCGTGGAGAAAAACCAACCATACACATATCACCTTCATGACCACTTGCATATTTATAATGATAGCTTCCGAAACCAACAATACCTGGTCCCCACATTTTAGGTTCAAGGCCGGTTATCTTTTTCATCATTGCAGAAATAGCTAAGCTATCTGCACGCCTGGTGGCATCTTCAACCTGGTTCAAAAATTTCTCAACGCTTACGTTAGTTTCTTTAGTTTTTAATTCTGCCATAAAATAAAATTTGAAATAATTTCATTGATAAAAATTACAAATTAGTTTTTCTCTTTCATAATTTTTCTAAAGAATTTGCATAGCATCAAAAGCGTCTATTGCATAAAGGACTGATGCTGAATAATAAAAATTATAACGTCCTCAAGAGGCAATCCCGCCCTGTCACATGCATCCTGGATTTCCTCACGCGATACATTTGCGGCAAAAGATTTTTCTTTCAATCTTTTCTTTACACCTTTCAGTTCCATGTCCTTATATCTTTCAGGCCGCATTAAAGAATAAGCATGTATTAAGCCGGATAATTCATCAAATGCGTAAAGCATTTTATCCATCTTCGTTTCGGGTTCAACCCCAAAATGATTGGGGCCATGTGAGGCAATGGCGTGTATAATTTCGGGATCAATATTTCTTGTTTCTAATTCATTAATTATTTTTTTACAATGCTCACCAGGCCACTGATCCCAATCTGCATCGTGCAGGAGGCCGGCCATTTCCCAACGCCATTGGCCGGCTTCATCAAGCTTTTCTTTTTCTGCTGCCCAGCTTTTCATAAGATGCGCCACCTGCTTCATGTGCGTTTTTAATTTATCGTTCGGCACCCATTCATTAAGAAGTGCTGCAGCTTCTTCTTTTGAAAGAACGTTGCCATCATTTGACGGATCGCCGAACTTATTCCTGCCAAGTAAAAGATTACTCATTCAATTTATTATTTGATTATTTAGAAAAGCT
>JBDTSD010000254.1:0-5510 GCA_039931355.1 Ginsengibacter sp. | reverse complement strand
TTTCAATAAGTTTAAGGGCTTCCTTACTTGTGAGTTTAAGGTTCAGCAGAAGTTCGTCTGGTTGTGTTATTGTTAACAAAGAAACGGGTCGCGCAAATTGAGAAGCATCAAGAATATAATCTTCATCTTCATTTCGGAGCATCCTTGTTATCATGTATAATATTGTCGGGAACTTATTGATAATAACAATTAATTTTTTTTGATTTTTCATGTGTAGTTTATTAATATTTTATTATAGGGTAGTTCTACAATCATAAACGTACAATCATAAAAAAAATTATATAGTTAACCATTGGCATGGTTTAGTACTCAAATCAAAACATGTAGGAGCTTTCCGCATTTGTATTTCGTCGGGATACGAATAAAGAAGTTACGGGCAAGCGGCACCCGCTGATCGTCGGGTTAGAGAAGGAATAACTTTATCGCCTGTACTCTTTGACCACAATCACATCTTTAACTAACTCCCGTCATCTATTAGTGCAGGATCTTTAATATTTTTAATAAAAAATCGAAAGTGCCAAGGTGTATCGCAGTACTTAAACATAGTCATGGGACCTGCTCATAGAAAACCCTGGCACAAACCCATTTTTATAAGACATATATAATAAAAGGATCTCACAGTTGTAATTTTTTATAGTGTATAAAATTATTTTATGAAAAAGATATTGATCGCAACAGATTTTTCAACGTCATCCCGCAATGCGTCCAGGTATGCAATAGAGCTGGCTAAAGAAGTTAACGCAGAAGTTTATTTATTTAATTCTTATAAAATTCCCAACGCTGCACCAGGATTAAATACGACTATTTCAAGGTATGATATCATGATGCAAACAGATAAGCGCCTGCTTGAGGAAGCTGATGCAATTGACGCGGGAAGAAAAGACATAGAGATCATTTGTGATGAAGGCGAACCTGCCGACGCTATTCTGAAATTAGCGAAGGAAAAGTTAGTTGATTTTATTATTGTGGGAATGAAAGGAAGCGGCAAAAATTTTAAAAAAATATTTGGGAGCACAGCCACAGCATTGGCAGGAAATTGTATCGTTCCCCTGATTATTGTACCGGAAAATTCAAAGTATCAGTCACCTAAAGTGTTGGTTTATGCAAGTGATTCAATAGTTGCCAATAGCACAATACCCGCCGGGCTCAAAGAAATTATTTCTCTTTTTAACTCAAAGCTTTTCGTGGTAGAAGTGGTAAAGGAAAAACCTGCAGATAATGAAGCCGGCTCTATAAGCAATGAAGGCCTTGAGAATTTCCCCGGAGCAATGTTTGAATACGCAATAGATTCAGATATTAATCATGCATTGCACGAATCTATCACAAATCATAGTGCAAACATGCTGGCAATGGTGCCGCATAAACATGAATGGATTGAAAGACTTTTCAAAAAAAGTGAAACAAAAGAAATGATCTTTCACACAGAAGTCCCCCTGTTAATTTTACCTGAAAGCCCTGATTAACATTCATGTTTCTTTAAAAAAGGAGACAAAAGAACTCGCTGCGAATCCTTATTAACCTGGCCAATTATTTATCACCTCAAAATGTAAATAGTGAACATCCTAAATCCTGTTTAAAAGTCTAACAGCCTGCCGCATTAACCTTGCAAGCCTGTTCCTGCATTTGTAATATTCAAACTGTTGAGGCGGGTATCCCAGATAAGATCAGTTATTTTAGGGTGGTTTACAAGTTGCTAAAATAGTTCTCCAAAGAAATTATGAATGTGAATCAAAATACAATACAGGGTTTGTCAGACGCTGAAGTAGAAAGGTCGAGGCAAATTCATGGAAACAACAGTACCCTGGCAGCAGAAAAGCGTGTATTCGTTCACGTATTGAAAGAGATTGTTTTGCAGCCGATGTTTATTTTACTGCTGGTGGCCTGCTTTATTTATTTTTTTGCCGGTCAATATACTGATGGGTTTATTATGCTGGTAGCCATTTTTATTGTCTCCGGCATTTCACTATACCAGGAGTACAGGAGTGAAAATGCGATTAATGCTTTAAAGAAATTATCAGCGCCCAAATCAACTGTTATCCGGAATGGTATCGAAGTAAAAATACCAACAGAAGAAATAGTAGTAGACGATATGGCGGTGATTGAAGAAGGTGATATTATTTCTGCGGATGGTGAAATTATTTCTTCACACGATTTGTCAATTAATGAATCCATACTTACAGGAGAAGCAATGCCGGTGAGTAAAAGTGCAGATAGTCACGATACAATTTATAAGGGCACGCAGGTAACCAGTGGCAATGCAATACTAAAAGTAACGGAGGTTGGAAGCGAAACGAAATTCGGAAAAATTGGGTTGTCGCTTAAGGAGATTACTATCATAAAAACGCCGCTTCAAATCCAGATAAATTCTTTCGTCCGCATAATGGTGTGGATTGGTGGCATCGCTTTCCTATTTGTTGTCTCCTATCATTATATACAATCACGCGATATCGAGCAATCATTTTTGCAAGGCTTAACCCTCGCTATGAGCATCCTCCCGGAAGAGATACCGGTGGCATTTACCACCTTCATGGCATTGGGCGCTTTTCGGTTATTGCGTAATAAAGTTATTGTAAAGCAGCCTCAATACGTAGAAACGCTCGGTTCAGCTACAGTTATTTGTGTTGATAAAACAGGTACCATTACCGAAAATAAAATGAAGATAGAATATGTATATGATGCCCTCAATAAGGTTTCATTGTCTGTTACTGATGCAAATAATTTGCCGGCGGAACTGATAGAATATGCAATGTGGTCCAGCGAAATTGATCCCTTTGATCCCATGGAAAAAGCCATTCATAATTTATATAAAGAAATTTCGATTGAAGATAAACGCACGAACTATAAACAAGTGCATGAATACCCGATAAGCGGAAAGCCTCCCATGATGACGCATATCTTCAGAAATAATTTAGGTGATACAATTATAGCAGCCAAAGGCGCACCTGAAGCATTGATCAGGCAAAGTGATTTAACCGCAGAAGAAATAAAAACTATTCAGCAACAATTGAAATGGTATTCTGAAAAAGGCTTTCGTGTATTAGGCGTTGGCAAAGGAAACTGGAACGAAAAAAACTGGCCGGCATCGCAGGAAGAATTCAGGATGAAATTTTTAGGATTGATAGCATTCCAGGATCCGCCAAAACCTGGTATAACCGAAACGATTAAGACATTTCAAAACGCGGGTATATCTGTAAAAATGCTTACAGGCGATTATCCTGAAACCGCCATCGCTATTGCCAACCAGGTTCACCTGGGCAATACTAATAAGTGGCTTACAGGTAAAGATGCTATTGAGCTTTCATCCACGGAATTGAGAGAAAGGGTAAAAGAGACTGATATTTTTGCAAGGATGTTTCCGGAAGCAAAGCTTAAAGTAATTCATGCACTGATAGAAAATGGTGGAGTAGTGGCTATGACCGGCGATGGCGTAAATGATGCGCCGGCGCTAAAGGCAGCGCACATAGGTATTGCAATGGGAAAGCGAGGCAGCGAAGTAGCAAAGAATGCGGCGTCTCTTATAATTGCGGATGATGACCTGGGCCACATGGCTGAGGCGGTCGCTTTGGGACGAAAGATATACGATAACCTTAAAAAAGCCATTCAATATATAGTTTCCATTCATATTCCTATTATTTTAATAGTGACCATTCCGCTGCTTTTAGGCTGGCAATTCAACGAAATTTTTACACCTGTACATGTGATATTTTTAGAATTGATCATGGGGCCAACCTGTTCTATTATTTATGAAAATGAACCTATAGAATCCGGCAGTATGTTGCGTTTACCGCGGAATGTTTCTTCCAATTTCTTATCAGCAAAACAATTAAGAACAAGCGTTGTGCAGGGATTGACTATCACGTTGGGTTGCCTTGGTATCGGCTATTATTTTATGCATCTGCAAAAAGATGAGAATTTTATTCGAACTGCAGTTTTCGTTACGCTGTTATTCTGCAACATTTTTCTCACGCTTGTAAACCGTTCATTCCATTATACCATTTTCCAGACGATACGTTATAAGAATTTTCTTATTCCATTGATAATCGGCATCACCATTATTTTTATTTTTTGTTTTGTGTACCTGCCATTTTTCAGGAACCTTTTCTCACTTGTATATGTTACACCAGGCCAGCTCTTGCTCTTTATGCTGGTTGCTTTGGTAAGCACTGGCTGGATGGAGATATTAAAGATATTGAGAATGAAAAAGGTGTAGAAGCTTTAAAGGAATATTTACATGATCTTTTTATTGATGCATGCAATTTATTTCCGTTAAGACTTTTTTTAAGGAATTGCCAGCAAGGGAATTTTTGTGTAATAGCTCATCTTCCTGGTAATGCTGGGATTAAATATTTTCTCCAGGAACTTTCTTTTGTGTGTAAACATTGCCAGGATATCTACCTTATTTTTATCAACATAATCCTGCATCGAAGCAATAAAATCTCTACCAACCATATGTGTGGCTGTAAACGTTGATTTATTATATTTTTTTCTTATGAGTTTTTCGTATTCGGGACTTTCATGTGTATGTAACATAGCAGTTCCCGCGCTATCTTTCTTTTCGTCGGTAAAGATGATCGCATTAATCTTAGCCACAAATAAATTGGCTATTTCAAAAAGAAAATCGAGTTTATGTGTATGATCTTCAAAATGATTCGTTGCAAAAAGCAAACTGTTAGGCTTCTTCCATTCGTACTCGGATGGAATTGCCAATACAGGCACCTTACTGTTTCCTATTACAAAAGAGGTATTGCTTCCAAATAATATTTTTTTAATTTGGGAGGCGCCTACAGTGCCCATAATGACAAGGTCTATATCATTTGTTTTAACTACATCTTTTATAGCTTTTTGAAATGAATTCTTTGTAATAAGAACATCTACATTTATGCCATCTGCCCTGGCGATATTACTTTTAATTTCATTCAGCTTATTTACTACGTCATTGTATAGTGATTGATTATACTCTTTAGTCACGCCCATATAATCTGTGTAAATGTCCCCCCGTAGATCAAATGCATGATAAAGCTTGATTTGTACCGGCAGAAATTTAGCAGACTGAACAGCAAAATTTATTGCCTTTTCTGCGCACAAAGAAAAGTCAGTTGGTACTAATATTTGCTTTATCATTTTTTTTTATTTGAGATGCTACGAATCATTAAATCAACAAAAGAAATTCATACTTCCGGGCTTACACGATATACTCTCAGCTACATGGTGATGATGAAAACTGCGTGGAATAAGAACTTCGATAGGCTTATCCGCAATTTCTTCACAGTATAATCAAAAAGCTTTAGGGCAAAAGGATTCACAGATTTGATAATTCCCCCGGGATTTGTAACAGCGATTCCCATGGAGGCATGTTTGAAGAGCGCAATGTTTTGGGGTGAAGATTGCATGAAATGAAGTTAGTAAATTATTATCCTCTCTACTGTGCCTATACATCTTCGGTTAAAAAGGTAAAGCGTCGTGGCAAAAAAGCCATGCGATCTCTTACGTTAATCCTGGAGCGCCATTAC
>JBDTSD010000253.1:0-5519 GCA_039931355.1 Ginsengibacter sp. | reverse complement strand
ATCTATAAAAGATTATACTTTTTCTGAGATGGAACTTGCCCGAATTTCTTATAACAACGGCCGCGTAGTGTCAGGCACTAAAGAACAAGTGAAACAGCAGCTGACTCGATTGGCAGAGGACTTTGACATAGACGAAATTATTGCAGCTACTATGACTGATAGTGTAGAAAACAGGGCCAGGTCTTTTGAATTACTCGCCGCCGTATTTGAGCTTGAAAAAGAGCAAACGATTACCAGACAATTTGTAAATAGTTAGTTGTCGTTGTTTGGCTTGCCAGCGATTAAAGCGGGCTTATAAAATTGCGAGTAGATAAAATGATTTTCATCTCACGGGTGTGTCATCCAAATTAAATTCCAGTAAATTTTAGTATGACAAGTTTTGCTATTACCGGAACGAGATATTTTTTGGCGTATCATTTTTACTCTTTATATTCGAAGTAATTGAATTATTCATTGTTAACCTTCCGTAACCTCCAGAGCTGAAAAACAATTCCAATATTTTTTTCAAAATTTCTAATACCTGTGGGAGCATTCAGCCGAAAATATAAAGTTCAATTTTTTTAAAATTATTTATTTCATCATTAAAATAGCAAGCCATGCAATCTGAGCCAGGAAACGGTAGTAATAAATCATTTATAAAATTCAAGGTCATGATTATTAATACTGGTGAATTGAACAAGGTTTTGGAAGATAAAGATTTCGATGGCATCACGCTGCAACTAAGCCAGGTGATTGGCGGTAGCGCATCGGCTGATGATCATAAATTCAGGTTCATTGCGTATAAACATTTTTCTTCGAAGAAAAAACAGGAGGAAATTACTGATGCAAAATTTTTTGTAAACGACAATGGAAATGAAATCTTCAAGGATATTGAAATAGGTGGGGATGGATTTACAGCCCATTTTGGAAACCTTAAGCTAACCCGTGCAGACATGAAAGAAAATGCGGATACTAAAGAATTTCCGTACCTCGTTTTATCACCTGATCACGGCACTCGTGAATATGAAAATTATATCGTGTTCCACGCATTTTACACCGATAAGTTAAGCGATGCCCGGCTCCAACCACAGGTACAACCTCTTTCCCGTGGCTTTTCAATCGCGGGTGCAACTTCAAAAATTATAAAACCATCTCCGCCAGCATAGGCAATTCAAATAAAATCAAGTGATATAAAATAAATGATCCTAAAACTTTTGAGCAATTAAAAAGTAATAAGAAAGGAATATCATTTGGAGAACGAATGAAATAAAAAACTGTGCCCGGCATTGACAATTTTTAATGCTAAGCATATTGAGAGACGTCAACTAATTGAAAGATTGTATTCACCAAATAAAGGCATTTTTGGTGAATACAATCACTGATAACTATGATTTTCAGAACAATTCAACCTAAGATACAGGCTAAAATGGGAAGCGGAAAAGCTATCATCATTTTAGCTCCGAGGCAAGTTGGAAAAACTACTTTGATAAAACAAATTCTTGAAAAAGAAACCTATTTGTTTTTAGACGGCGATGATCCTACCGTAAGAAATTTACTAACCAACCCTAACACCGAACAGCTAAAAAGCATTATCGGCAATAATAAAATAGTGTTCATTGATGAAGCACAACGCATAGAAAATATCGGCATCACTTTAAAAATAATTACTGACCAGTTTAAAGAAGTCCAACTCCTTGTTAGCGGGTCATCAGCATTTGAGATAAATAATAAATTTAATGAACCGCTTACCGGGCGCAAATGGGAATACCAGCTTTTTCCTATCTCATGGAACGAATTAGAAAACAGTATTGGTTTTGTAAAGGCAGAGCAGCAACTAGAAATACGGGTTACTTATGGAATGTATCCTGATGTAATTAACAGCTTAGGTAATAAAGCAGAAGTTTTGAAGCAATTAACAGATAGTTATTTGTACAAAGATATTTTAGCGTTCAGTGGTATAAGGAAACCGGAGATTTTAGCGAAACTGCTGCAAGCCCTGGCGTTGCAAATAGGAAATGAAGTAAGCTATAATGAGCTTTCGCAGTTAATTGGTATAGATAAAAATACAGTAAGCAACTATATTGATATACTGGAAAAGGCATTCGTAATTTTCAAATTGAAAAGCTTTAGCCGGAATTTAAGAAATGAAATAAAGACTAACCAGAAAATTTATTTTTATGATACAGGTATCAGGAATATGGTTATCGGAAACTTTAATGCGTTAGATCTGCGACAGGATAAAGGCGCCTTGTGGGAGAATTTTTTGATAGTTGAAAGAATGAAAAAAAATAGTTATGATAGCAGTTTGACCAAACCTTTTTTCTGGAGAACAGTACAGCAACAGGAAATAGATTATGTAGAAGAAAGGGCAGGAAAAATTACTGGTTATGAAATAAAATGGAACCCAAAAGCTAAGATGAAAATTCCCGTCTTGTTTAAAGAAACTTATACAACTGACGTTAAAATATTGACGCGTGAAAATTTCAGGGCATTCTTACAATGACTCATAAAAACAAGGAGAACTTTTTTTAACTGCTGATAACTTATACCAATACATCATCCTTTGGAACGTTGGATAAAAGAAAAAATGATTGAGCAGAATAACCATACGATTGGTAAACAGCAAAGAAGACAATTGAGAAATTAGAAAAGAAATAATGATTATCGAAATGAAGATGGTAGCATCAAACGTCATTGTTACAAGAGATTTATTTATTGCCAAAGTGAAAAATAAACATAGCTGGCAAAAAAAGCAATATTGAAATGCCCTTGATTATCTTTTGAAACCGCTTTTCCGGCTATTTGGTTTTCACCAATGTTGATTAAAATCGATTGCTTGAAAACCAATATTTGTTTAGCTAAACATCCTTTCGGTAACGATTTAATCTGTTAGGAAAGTTTTTGAAGAGATTCGTCCAAAAAGCAAAAAATAGGGTCCTTTAAAAAGTTACATTTATAGGGAACACTATAAAAAGAATTTTCGATGTTTTGATTACAGATTATCACTGCCGGAAATAAAAGAAAATTACGACGGGTTAAATTTTTTAAGTCCCTTCTAATTGTCATCAAAAATTACACACGATTGAAAAAAAATATCATGAAAGCAAAGTCAATAAAAGGAAATTCAACGGAAGAAATTCAGGCGGCATTAAAACAATCCATGGCTGATGGTTTTAAACCAACGCTGGCCATTGTTTTTATTTCCGTTAAGCAAAATCGCGAAGAAGTTTGTGAACTATTGAATAAAGAAGGTCTCAGTATTTTTGGCGCTACCACTTCCGGCGAATTCATCGGTCCTGAAATTGGAGAAGGAACTGTTGTTATCATGCTGTTGGATATTGATCGCGCTTTTTATGAAATAGTGTTCCGGGAAACGGCAGAAAGCTCAACCTTTGAAGTTTCAAAAGAAGTAGGAATAGAAGGAAGGAAAATTTTTTCTAACCCGGCATTTATTATCGCATCCGGATGGCTGCATACAGATGGAGAACAGATCGTAGCAGGGATTGAAGATGGCATCGGCGCCAACGCAACTGTTTTTGGTGGCATGGCCGGTGATGATCTTGCACTAAGAGAGCCCTTTGTTTTTACTTATGGCAAAAGCAGTACCACCGGCTTAGTGGCGCTTATTATTGATCAGGATAAAATAAGTATTAAAGGCATTGCCACCTGCGGTTGGAAACCTATAGGCATTACCAAAACCGTTACAAAAAGCGTTGACAATATTGTTTACACAATTGATGATCAGCCGGCACTGGATCTCGTGATAAAATACCTCGGTCTAACGATGGACCACGAATCAACTGCCAGCAGCACGGTGGTAAATTTGGGTGCTTATTATCCTTTACAATTGGAAAGAGAAAATGCGCCGCCTGTAATGCGTACAGCCATGCTGGGGAATGTAGAAGATCGCTCGCTTATCTGTGCAGGCAAAGTGCCTCAAGGTGCTAAAGTGCGCTTTTCATTGCCACCCGATTTCGATGTAATTGACACAGTAGTGGAGGAATGCAATGATTTGAAAAATGAATTTCAACCGGAAGCCGATGCGGTAATTGTATTTTCCTGCATCAGCCGCTATCTTTCTTTTGGCGTAATGACGAGTGAAGAAATTGAGCGGGTTCAAAATGTATGGAATGCACCCATGGCTGGTTTTTTCTGCTATGGTGAATTTGGAAAATCTAAGAATGGTAAACATGAATTTCACAACAATACTTGTTGTGTAGTGGTATTGAAAGAAAAATAACAAATTATAAAAACTTAAAACTGATCGCATGAACATTGTAAAGAAGATTGTTTTATCCCTTGTTGTATCAACCTTCATGTTGACCGTTTTTGCACAGTTGCCTGTTGCCTCCGGTAACGAGACCATGTATGGCAATAGTAAAACAGGGAAATATCTAAACACCCGTGGGTTTAAAATGTATTACGAGATCTACGGAAAAGGCAAACCATTGCTTATCATTCATGGGAACGGTGGCAGTATCAAAGACTTTAGCAACCAAATTCCTTACTTCCTCAAAGAATACAAAGTGATACTTGCAGACAGCAGGGCCCAGGGCAAATCAATTGACACCGGTGATTCATTAAACTACGAAATGATGGCGGACGACCTCAACGCTTTACTGGATGAACTGCATCTTGATTCCTGTTATGTAATTGGCTGGAGCGATGGCGGCGTCAATGGGTTATTGCTTGCTATACGCCATCCTGAAAAAGTAAAAAAGCTTGCTGTTACCGGCGCTAATCTGTGGCCTGATTCAACAGCAGTGGAGCCTTCTCTTTATCGTTGGCTGGCTGCTGAAGTCGATTCTTTATCTAAAGTAAATCAAACACCTGAAATAAAAAATCAATACAAGCTAATGGCGATGATGACCAAAGAACCAAATATTACTGTAGAGCAATTACATACCATCAAATGCCCCACGCTTGTAATTGGCGGTGATCATGATGCGCTGTTGCCTAAACACACTTTGCTGATTGCTGAAGCAATCCCTCAATCTTATTTATGGATCATTCCAAATTCAGGTCATTCAACGCCTATTAATTATGCCAAACAATTCAATGAAACGATCGATGATTTTTTTAAAAAGCCATACAGGGTTATCGAAGGTTTGGATAGATTGAATTAGGTTATTGTCATTTTCTACCATCTTATATTAAGGGAACAATGAAAGCAAAATCAATAAAAGGAAAATCTACAGAAGAGATTAAAAATGCGCTAAGGGAAACTATGGACGGCAAATTCAAGCCAACTTTAGCTATTGTATTCATATCTGTTAAACAAGACAGAGAAGCTATCTCGAAATTACTTGATGAAAAAGGCATCCAAATATTTGGAGCTACCACTGCAGGCGAATTTATTGATGGCGAAATTGAAGAAGCCAGTATTGTTATGATGTTGCTCGATATGAATCCGGCTTATTTTAAAATAGAATTTCTTGAAACAAGCCAGGAAACGACCTTACAAGACGCAAACAAACTAGGCGTAACCGGAAAAGAAACCTTTACCAACCCTGCGTTTATTATAGCAAACAGTGGAGTGT
>JBDTSD010000252.1:0-5684 GCA_039931355.1 Ginsengibacter sp. | reverse complement strand
GCGGCGCATATAATGTGTTGCTCAATACAACGAGCAAGAGCAATGCCTCTGTAGCCGCATGTTTAACCATACTTTCCTATATGGCTACCGCAGTTATTTCTGCATCCGAAGCCATGAAATATTTGCACAGCATTTTTTCATTTATACCCGTGATAATTGCCACAATGGTGCTTCTTATCATTTTTTTAATTCTTACTATATCAGGCATAAGCGAATCCGCTATCGTCGCCGTTATTATATTTATCGTGCACCTTTCGGTGATGTTGCTCCTTATACTTAGCGCCGTTTATTATGTAGCAGTAAACGGTTTCGATATTGCTTCGGTTAATTTTCATGCGCCTTTAAAGGGTAGTTTATTTACCGTTTTGTTTCTTGGCTTCAGCACCGCTATGCTCGGAATTTCCGGCTTTGAGAGCTCTGCAAATTTTGTTGAGGAACAGGATGCAGGTGTTTTTCCAAAAACACTCCGTAACATGTGGGTGGCGGTTACCATCATCAATCCTTCTATTGCGCTATTGGCCGTAATGGTAATGCCCATTGGCGATGTTGGGCCTAACCAGGAAGCCTTGCTTTCTTTTATGGGTGGCAAAACAGGCGGTGGCTGGCTTGCGGCGACTATATCTGTAGATGCAGTGCTGGTGTTGAGCGGGGCAGTGCTCACGTCTTTTGTAGGCGTTGGCGGCTTGCTAAAAAGGATGACGCTTGACAGGATACTTCCCCAGTTTTTATTGAAAGAAAATAACAAGGGAAGCACTCCAAGAATATTAATTCTTTTCTTTGTGCTTTGCCTTTCAGTTCTATTTATTACCGAAGGTGAACTCGGCCCTCTTGCCGGGGTTTATACTATTTCTTTTCTCTCAGTGATGATCTATTTTGGCCTTGGAAATTTTTTACTTAAAATAAAGCGCTCAAGATTACCGAGACCGGAGTATGCAACACCATTTGTTGTAGGCCTAGCCATTTTCGCCATTATCGTTGCTCTTTATGGAAATGTAAAATTACATCCTGATTATCTCGTGGTTTTCTTACAATATTTTATACCGGCTATCTTAATTATTTATTTGTTCTTAAGGAGGAACGCCGTGTTCAAATATCTATTATTGGTGGCAAATAACTTTTTTGACAGGATTCAGCGTGTATCACTTATAAGCAGGCTTCATCTGACGCGTGAAATGCGAAAGCTTAACCGGCAGGTCTTTGTCTATTTCACCAAAGGCGATGACATTTCCATTCTTAATAAAGTGATCATTTATGTGCAGGAAAATGAAATAACTAAAAATTTAAAAATAGTTACTGTGTTAGACAAGGAGCAGCATGTATCGGAAAATTTTCTACGGGATTTTGAAACGCTTGACCGCGCCTATCCGGACATAAAAATTGAATACATAAAACTTAAAGGCACCTTTGGCCCGGAGCTTATTGATAGGCTCTGCAGTGAATGGAATATACCTAAGAACTTCATGTTCATCAGCTCGCCGAGCAATCACTTTTCTCATCGCATTTCCGATCTTGGAGGCGTGAGGCTGATTGTGTAATAAAGTAATAACCCCGCCTATACCTGGCTTTTTTTACCAAAGCATCGATAGCTTAGGCTTATAACTTAAATGACTCCGGCATAATATAATTATTACGGAGTCATCTGTTATTGGTAATTTAAGAAATCGCCTATCGTGAAATTCCCATTTTTGCCTCGATAGATAAAGTAGCATGAGGCACAGCTCTCAGGCGTGCTTTATCAATAAGTTTTCCGGTAACCCTGCAAATGCCATAAGTTTTATTTTCGATACGCATCATTGCTTTTTCAAGATGATCAATAAATGTGATCTGGCGGCTGGCCATTTGGCTCAATTGCTCTCTCTCCATGCTTAAGCTACCGTCTTCCATTGTCATGTAACGATTATCCGTATCGTCTCCCCCCATTTCATCTTTGCGGGTAATAAGGCCTTGTAAATACCCAAGCTCTTTTTTTGCAGTCTCCAATTTCCTTGTGATAAGATCCCTAAATTCCGTCAATTCATTATCGCTGTATCTCATACTTGGGCCGTTATTTTCTTCGGGTGCCTGATCGAGTACTGATTTCACAAACTGAGGTTCGTATTTACGTGACTTGTCTGTACTCGTCTTCGGCATTACAAAAGGCTTTTGCGGCTTTTTGCTTTCCTCTTTATTCTTTGTAGATTTTGCCATTGCAGTTTTAAGTTGTTTCTTATGATCGTTTGTTTCTCCTTCCGGCTTTTGCTTCTTTGCAGAAGGTTTTACCTGGACATCCTTATTTATTTTAGCCAAAGGCTTTTTTGCCATGTCTTTTGATTTAGGAGCTGGTGTATTTTTCGTGGCCAATTTTTTCGGTGCCGGTTTTTTTACATCCACCTTAGCGAATTTTTTGGCCGGTGCAGTTTTTACTATAGTCTTAGCAGATTTTTTTACTGGTGGCTTCGTAGTGGAGGGGATGGCCTTTTTAGCAACTACCTTCGGAGAAGCTTTTTTTACTGCCGCCTTTTTTGCTACAGTTTTACCAGCAACAGCCTTGGCAGTTTTTTTTGCGGGCGCTGATTTTAGGCTTTTAGAAGAGACCAAAGTTTTTTTTGGTGTTACCGTCTTTTTTGAAGAAGGACTTGCCTTTTGTTTCTGTTTGGTCATACTTAAATTCCTTTTTTTGTTATTGTTACTGTTAAATTGTCATTATTTACCTCGATAGAGGTACCATTGTCTATTTCAGAGTCAAATTCAAGCTTATCCGCTAAAATTTCGGCGCAAATATAGTCATTAAATTCAGTAATTATAGCCCTTGCGTTATTCGTATCGCTTACTTTAACAACAATTCTGTCAGTTAAATCAAAATCATTTTCCTTCCTTAGGTTTTGAATACGATTTATGAATTCCCGGGCAAATCCCTCGTTTTCCAAAGAAGGGGTTAATTCAATGTCAAGTGCTACGGTGAGGCTTCCTTTTACAGCCACTTCAAATCCCGGAATTTCATTTGTTGTAACCTCAATGTCTTCCGCTGTAATGTAAACAGCTTCTTCATTGTTGGAAGAAAAATCGGGATTTAAAAGATATTCTACTTGCTGTATTTTCTCTATTTCTGTATCGTCAAGGGCAGTAATTTTTTCCGCAGCCCATTTCATTTTTGGCCCAAGTTTTTTCCCGAGTGTTTTAAAATTAGCCTTTGCCTTTCTCTTTATAAAATCATTATTTGCCGGCAGAATTTCTACCTCCTTAATATTGGTTTCCGATTTTATAATGCCTTCAATCTTTTTTATTTTTTCTTCGAAAGAAGTATCAATAGCAGGAATTAAAACTTTTTGAAGAGGCTGCCTTACTTTGATGTTTGTCTTTTTTCGAAGCGATAATATCAGGGAAGAAATGTCTTGCGCCATTTGCATTCTTTCTTCGAGGTCTTTATTTATCAGGCCTTCATCAGCTTTAGGAAAATCAACATGGTGTACGGATTCCGATTCAAATTGATGCGTTACTTTATTGAGATTTAAAAAAAGCCAATCTGCGAAAAACGGGGCAATAGGTGCAATCAGCCTGCTTACTACCTGCATACACTCGTACAAGGTCTGGTAAGCACATATCTTATCCTTTTCGTATTCTCCCTTCCAAAACCTGCGACGGCAAAGGCGTACATACCAGTTACTTAATCGCGTATCAACAAACTCTTCCACTGCCCGGCCAGCCTGTGTAGGCTCATAATCTTCCATACTGGCGCTCACATTTTGTATAAGAGAATTTAGCTCAGATATAATCCATTGATCAATTTCGGGCCTTTCATCTACAGGAATATATTCTTCTTCAAAAGCAAAGCCATCGACGTTTGCGTAAAGAGCAAAAAACTGGTAGGTGTTGTATAGCGTTCCGAAAAATTTCCGCTGTACTTCTTTTATGCCATCAATATCAAATTTCGAGTTGTCCCATGGCGATGAATTCGTAACCATATACCATCTTGTAGCGTCAGGGCCAAATATGTCCAGCGTTTCGAAAGGATCAATTACATTGCCATCGCGCTTGCTCATTTTATTGCCGTTCTTATCCAACACCAAGCCATTACTTATTACTGTTTTATAAGCCACACTGTCAAATAATAAAACACCTAAGGCATGCAGGGTATAAAACCATCCGCGTGTCTGGTCTACACCTTCGGCAATGAAATCTGCCGGAAAATTCTTTTCAAATTGCTCTTTATTTTCAAAAGGAATATGCCACTGCGCATATGGCATCGCACCGCTATCGAACCATACATCTATAAGATCAGCTACACGTGTCATCGGCTGCCCACTTTCTGAAACCAGGATTATATCATCTACAAACGGCTTATGCAAGTCGCTGGTAAGCTTATCTATAAGATCACCTTCCGCCAAATGCTTTTCGCTGGCTGAAATTTTCATGCATCCGGCCCTTATTGAAAGTCCTATTTCATTTTTTAGTTCTTCAATTGAGCCGATACATCTTTCTTCACTCCCGTCTTCGGACCGCCAAACAGGCAAAGGCGTACCCCAAAAACGGCTGCGGCTAAGGTTCCAGTCGACCATATTTTCCAACCAGTTACCAAATCTTCCTGTGCCTGTAGAAGCCGGTTTCCAGTTGATGGTTTTATTTAATTCTATCATCCTGTCCTTTACCGCCGTGGTTTTTATAAACCATGCATCGAGCGGATAATAGATAATTGGTTTATCTGTACGCCAGCAATGCGGATAATTGTGCTCATACTTCTCTACTTTAAAAGCACGGTTTTCTCTTTTAAGCTTTACAGAAATATCTACGTTTACATCTACATATTTCGGATCATCTTTATAATTTTTTACAAAGCGCCCGCTAAATTCTCCAACGCCATCTATAAACTTTCCTTCTTTATCAACAAGGGTTAAAATTCCAAGGTTGTTTTTCTTACCGGCTTTAAAGTCATCGGCGCCGAAAGCCGGAGCTGTGTGTACGATACCAGTGCCATCCTCTGTAGTTACAAAATCACCGGTTATTATTTTAAAGGGTTCGGCGCCTGGTGTTATTTCCCGGATAGTCTCTAACGAGTTTGCTCCCGAAGGAAGAAGTTGTTCATATTCCATACCCTCAAGATCAATTCCCTTTATTTCTTCTAAAATTTTCCAGGGAATATTTTTATCTCCTTCTTTATAGCCCGATAAATCTTCGCTTTCATTTTCTGGCTTAAAATATTTATCTACTAAAGGCTTTGCCAAAACAACATTCGTAGGAAGATTAGTATAGCTATTAAATGTTTTAACTACTACATAGTCAATTTTAGGGCCTACTGTTAGTCCAAGGTTTGATGGAAGTGTCCAAGGAGTAGTTGTCCATGCAAGAAAGAATAATTCATGGGTTTTAGCTTTTTCAAAAAAAGCTTTAGACTTCTCATTTTTTATTGCCTTAAACATTGCCACAACACTGGTGTCTTTTACATCCTTATAAGTCCCCGGCTGATTTAGTTCATGTGAACTAAGACCGGTGCCGGCAGCGGGAGAATATGGCTGAATACTTACATCTTCATATAACAGACCTTTGGTGTATAGCTGTTTGAGGCACCACCAAAGTGTTTCGATATAATTACTTTCGAATGTGATGTATGGATTATTCAAATCAACCCAATAACCCATTTTTTGGGTCAATTCATCCCACTTGTCTTTAAATTTAAGTACTTCTCTGCGGCAGGTGGCATTGTATTCTTC
>JBDTSD010000251.1:0-5710 GCA_039931355.1 Ginsengibacter sp. | reverse complement strand
CTTAAATTTTCAGGTGTGTTGAAAGCGATCCAACTTTTGTCTGACTTGCGGGCGCCGCCAACCTTAGTACAAATCACAAGATCTTGCGGATAAGGATATAAAGCTTCTGCAATTAAACGATTGGTAACATCATCTCCATAATAATCTGCTGTATCAATAAAGTTAATACCGGCATCAACGGCTCTTTTTAATATTTGCAAAGCCTCCGGCCTGTTTGGTGGTTCGCCATATATGCCTGCACCGGTAAGGCGCATGGTACCATAGCCAAGGCGGTTTACCTGTAAAGGATGACTGCTTTTACCGGCAATTGTTATTGTATGGGAAATTGACATAAAGTTTTCTTTGTTATAGAAAACATACAAAGGGTAAAATAGTTTAGAATAAATTATTGCAGGACAATCGTAGAGACGCGATGCATCGCGTCTCTACACGTTATTCATCAAAAAATTTATCTTCTTTCCAATTTCCAGGATTGCCTGAAATGTATTTTGATATTCGCATGAATTCCTCATGATTGCGGATAATGTGATCATGATAACGTGCCTGCCAATCGAATTCAAGATTTAGTTTTTTTGCGTGTGTGGTTATCGAAGATTTGAATCCACGCATAATGGAACCTAAATTTTTTGATTGCGGGCCAAATTTGTTGGTGGCCGCGGCGGGACTTGTTAGGGTGGTTACCGTAGAGACGCGATGCATCGCGTCTCTACCATCACGATTAAATTCATTTTCGCCAATCATCATTATCCCATGAAAATGATTTGGCATAACCACAAATTCACCCAATTCTAAATTCATATCAGGCCTGATACCCGGCGTTTTTATCCATTCCGCATTTACCAAAGATCCCAATGTGTTGGTATGCATTTCATCATTTACTATTTCTCCAAAATAATGTTTCCGATTTTTTGTACAAATGGTTATAAAATAAAATCCCGGCGATCCATAATCCCAATTTTGCAATCGTGATGATGGTATCCGGTATTTATTCTGGAATTTATCCATTTGATGTTTTTTCCGTAGAGACGCGATGCATCGCGTCTCTACGTGCGTTGTTCTTTTATTCAAAATCGAGACGCAATACATTGCGTCTCTACATGCACCAATCGCCAATTCAAACCGAGACGCGATGCATCGCGTCTCTACACCAAAATATTTTCCGTAACTGTTTGCCCATCGAGCATCCTTATAATGCGGTGGCTATAGCGAGCATCATGCTCACTGTGCGTAACCATGATGATGGTAGTACCTTGTTCATTAAGATCGGTAAGTAATTGCATTACTTCATTACCGTTAGATGAATCAAGGTTTCCGGTAGGTTCATCAGCAAGAATTAATTTTGGATTATTTACCACTGCCCGTGCTACAGCTACACGTTGCTGCTGGCCTCCGCTTAATTGTTGTGGATAGTGATTTCGGCGATGCATAATTTGCATTTTATCAAGCACCTTTTCAACCCGTTCTTTTCTTTCATCGCCTTTTACACCAAGGTAAATAAGCGGAAGCTCTACATTTTCAAAAACGGTAAGTTCATCAATCAGGTTAAAACTCTGAAACACGAATCCGATGTTCCGCTTGCGCAGGTCAGCTCTTTTGCGCTCGTTGAAATCAGCAACTTCTATTCCATTGAATAAAAAACTTCCATCATCGGGATCATCAAGTAAGCCAACAATATTCAGCAATGTAGATTTACCACAACCAGATGGGCCCATTACTGCAACAAATTCTCCTTGTTTTACTTCAAAGGAAAGCTTGTTTAATGCCACGGTTTCTACCTCTTCCGTGCGATAAATTTTTTCGAGTTCAGAAATCTTAATCATTGTTTTGTTTTTATTTTATTTTAAAAATTTTAATCACGCAATGCCATGCACATGTTTTATCATGTGTGTCTTATCGCTATTTTATTTAGATATTTATGTAAAAAACCTCGGGCTTATAGCAATTGCTGTCAGTCTCTTCCTGCATTAATTTTACAGAAGCTGCTGCTCCTGATTGCGCAGTACATTCAGAAATTAATTTACAGGCTGTTGTTTCACTTTTGATTGATATTGAAGCCAGGCAAAAAATTGCAATTACTAACAGGCGAGATGAAATCACTTTTTTCATAACAGTTTTTTTAATTTTTGGGTTTGATTGTTTTAAGGGTAATCTTTGATTTATATTTTTTTAAAAATTTTTTAATAAATCTTTTCCACACATTTCCTTTTTGATTCATTGGCAGATCATTCTTTCTTCAACACTAACTCCTGCATATCTCCATAATTTTCATAACTGGATGTTACCACTTTGTCACCTGGTTTTAAACCTTGCAACACCTGGTAATAATCCGGGCTTTGAAGACCAAGTTGTATATCTGTTTTGTAAGCAGTCTTTCCATTTTCTGACACTTTGAAAATCCAGTTACCACCTGTTTGCTGATAGAAGCCGCCTTTAGGTAATAATACGGCCTGTATCTCATCGCTTAAAGCAAGTCCTATTTGCAAAGTTTGGCCGCGGCGTATTCCCTGTGGTACTTCATTTACAAATTCCATGTCAACCTGGAAACGTCCATTAGTAACCTGTGTATATATTTTTTTAATTACCAAAACATAGTTCTTATTACTAAAATCAAAATCTCCTTTAAGTCCTAAAAAAATCCTTGAAATGTAATGTTCATCAACATCTACTCTCACTTTATAGCCACTCAATACATCTATTTGGCCAAGACGTTCTCCTTTATTTTTAGATTGTCCTATCTCTGCATCAAGAGAAGTTAATTGGCCATCAATTGGCGCCCTCACAATAAGATCACCTACTTTTTGACGCATTACATTCAATGCGTTTTGCGATCCTTCAAATGATTGTCTTGCCTGGTTTACCTGCTGCTGGTTTGAAGTGGAATCCTGTTGAAGAATTGTGTTAGTTAGCTTTTTCTTTTCAAGAAGATAATTATAATCGTTAGCAGCTTTTTGGTATTCCTGTGAGCCAATCACTTTCTCTTCATACAAATGTTTATCTAATTTATAAACACGCTCTGCTTCTTTTAGCTGGCTTTCCACATCAGTCATTTGATTTAATTTGCCTACCGTATTTTGTTGAGCAGCATTTTTTGAGATCTGCATTTGTGTAAGGAGGTTATAAACATTTGTCTCCTGCGTTACCAGTCCCAACTGCAGGTCAGTGTTCGAAAGGCGTAAAATTGGTTGGCCTTTCGTCATCATTGCTCCATCATCCACAAACTTTTCTTCCACTCTTCCACCTTCAATGGCATCAAGATAAATTGTTGTAAGAGGCAGCACTACACCGTTCACGGGAATAAATTCTTTGAAGGGGCCTTTTTTTATTTCACTGATGGTTATTCTTTCAGTATCTACATTCAGCTTACTCTTACCAGATGTAAAATAATAGCTTGCACCAATTAATAATATTACTCCTGCTATTCCGGCGATAGTTAGAATCCTTTTTCGAGACCAATACTTTTTTGCAATTACTCTGTCCACAATTTTAATTTTAGTTTTATTCTTTTTTTAAATCCGGCCAGCTTCAGCCAGCGTCGTTGTTCTTTTATGAAATTTTGAAATTCTGATGCCAATATAGTATTAACAGGATGCCATGTTTTAACGTTCATGATTGTCAATAAGTTACAGGGAATTCAATCTTTGAAGATGTTCCTTAGTGATACAATTAGTGTCCGGTTTTGATACAGGCTATTTATATAAAAATGACAATTGGGCAAGGCAAAAAAGATTCTGCCAAATATAATCGCCCAACAACGTTTACAGGAAAAATTATTTGATGGCCTTATATAATTCCTCGTAAGTCCATGTATTTCCTTTTACAAAAAATGAATAAGCCTTGTCCCAGTCATCTCCTGTCCCCCACCCGATCATGGAAGAAATGATCTTTGTTTTGCCACCGCCAACATCTTTAAATTGGATGAGTTCCTGCAGGTTTCCATCTTCGCTTTGCACTTTTTGTGAGAAATTATTATTAAGCTTAACTTTTAGCGTGAGTAACTCGTCATCCAGATAGTTGATAATGGCAAGTCTTATGGACGAACTATCCGCAAGCGATTTTGCTTTGTCATAATTGGTAAGAATGTAGCCACCAGTTTTTAATTCGATATGTGCTAAAGGAGCAATCCATTTTTGCAGGAGTTCATCTTTTGTGAAATATTCCCAGGCAGTTTTTTTATCAAGAGGTACGATCATTTCAAGTCTCAAAACTTTTTCTCCGCCTGGCGCGGTGTAGGAAGTATTTTCTATCATTTGAGCCCTGGCAAAAGAAATACAGAACAGCAGAATAAAAGGAATTACTATTTTTTTCATAACTCTTGTTTTAATTAGTTATTAAAATAAAACTAAAAAGGAAAATATAATTATTGTATTATATAAATGGCAAAGCGAAGGTGTTTTTTACAATGATTGATTTTAGTGATAATTGCAAGGTGGCATCCTGAACTTATTCATAAACACACAGTTACTGTCCGCTTTCGATACAATGTTTCCAGGGGAAATTTTATATAAAAAATTAATTGCCATGCTTTTATATTTATGGTATAATTGCAGCTTCAACAATTGCCGGTATTAAGATCATAAGATTCCCATGATCAAAAATTTACCAGGAAAGAACAATATTTTAATCCATATCCGGAATAACCATTAACATATTTCAGACGAACAACCCAGATAAATAAAAGGCCAGAAATGCAACTTAAAAATGCTTGTATATTAATTATTGATGATGATACTGATGTGCTAACAGCAGTAAGATTACTACTTAAGGAAGAAGTAAAGGAAGTGATAACGGAAAAAAATCCTGAGAATATACGGTGGCTTCTATCAAAGCAATCTTTCGATATTATTTTGCTTGACATGAACTTCACGAGCTCGATCAATACCGGCAATGAAGGAATTTTTTGGCTGAATAAGATTAAGGAGTTTGGCTCAGATGCTTCTGTGATTATGATCACTGCGTACGGTGATATAGACCTTGCTGTGCGTTCGTTGAAAGAAGGCGCAGCTGATTTTGTAATAAAGCCATGGCACAACGAGAAGCTTATAAGTTGCATAAAAGAAATATTAAAAAAGAAAGGAAAAGGTGTAGCCGCCGGCACAACCCGCGGAGATTCAGTGATAGGAAAAGAATTGCTTGGCCAGTCGGAAGTGATGAATGATATTTTTGTAAAGATTGAAAAAATTGCGCCTACCGATGCCAACATATTAATTCTTGGAGAAAATGGAACAGGCAAAGAACTTATCGCCAAAGCCATTCACCAGCATTCATTGAGAGCAGACAAACCATTTGTAAAAGTGGACGTAGGAGCACTGACGGAGACGCTTTTTGAAAGTGAATTATTTGGACATAAAAAAGGTGCGTTTACCGGCGCAGGCGAGGACAGGGCGGGGAGATTTGAAGCGGCAGCAGGAGGCACTTTATTTCTTGATGAAATTGGAAATATTTCTTTGCAGCAGCAGGCAAAGCTTTTGAGCGTTTTGCAAAACAGGCAGGTAACCAGGCTTGGCAGTAACCAGGCGATTAATATTGACATTCGCCTGATATGTGCTACCAACTTACACATTGCTGAACTTGCCAATGAAAATCGTTTTAGAAAAGATCTTATCTACCGGATAAATACCGTTGAGATAGTGGTGCCGCCTTTAAGGAAAAGAGAAGATGACATCATTATGCTGGCCAAACATTTTGCGAAATTATATGCCGCTAAATATTT
>JBDTSD010000250.1:0-5720 GCA_039931355.1 Ginsengibacter sp. | reverse complement strand
TGTCGTACTACCTTTATACTATGGGACAATAGGAGTGCAAAAGTAAGGCTATGAAATACAATTTCAAAAAGTGATATTCCCGGTTTAATTACGATAAAGAAGCTTCAGTTTCTTTGTCTTCATCCTCCTTTAGCTTTTTTATGTAGTCAAGTGCATCAGGAATTACGTCGCACATGATAGTAATAATTGCGCCTTGCCTTACATTATCATAGGCGTATTGAATGGCTTCTTTTTCTTTTTGCAAAATAGTAACAGGAATGTCTCTGGTTTTACCTTCATTAATCCCTTCTACTAAAAGATTAATTATTTCTTCAGCTGTGCGCCCCCGTAAATGCTTATCCTGTCTTATAATTATTTCATCAAAATTTTGGCCGGATATTTTTCCTATTTCGCGGATATCATCGTCTCTCCTATCACCGGTCCCACTGATGATGCCCACTTTATAGGTACTGTCAAGGCGGTTTACAAAATCGCATAAAAGCTGTAGCCCTGCAGGATTATGAGCAAAGTCGGCGAGGAATTTAAAATTTTTGAATTCAAACAAATTAAGCCTTCCGGGAGTTTGCGTAATTGATGGAATAAAAGTATGCAGCGCCTGGCGTATATCTTCCACTTTTATATTTCTAAAAAGATAGCACGCAAGCACTGATGGCAATGTGTTCATAATATTGTGCATAGCCTTTCCACCAAAAGTTATCGGGATTTCTGAAACCTTTTCCACTCGTATCTTCCAATTGCCCTTTAAGATGGTAACATATTCATTTTCATAAACCGCGGCCAAACCTCCTTTACTACAATGTTGTTTTATGCGTTTATTGTTCTCATCCATGCTGAATAAAGCAATGTTACAATTAAGGTCTTTCCGCATTTCATATACAAGGTCATCATCAGCGTTTAAAATTGCAAACCCTTTTCTGAAAACTGTCTCCGGCAACACCTGCTTTACTTTTGCCATTTGCTCAAGCGTTTCTATCCCACCAAGGCCAATATGATCTGCAGTCACATTTGTAACAATAGCAATATCGCAATACCTGAAAGCAAGGCCACTTCTGAGAATACCGCCTCTTGCACACTCAAGCACGGCAAAGTCAACAGTTGGATCTTTTAAAACAAATTCAGCACTTTTAGGTCCTGTGCAATCACCTTTCATCATTAACTGATTTTGTATATAAACCCCATCAGAAGTGGTAAAGCCAACTTTATAACCGGCAGCTTTACAAATATGCGCAGTAAGCCTGCTGGTGGTGGTTTTACCATTTGTACCGGTAATGGCAATTATAGGAATTCTGCCATCCGACCCTTTTGGATAAAGCATTTCCACAACAGGTTCAGCCGCATTTCTTGCAATACCTTGTGACGGTTCCACATGCATACGAAAGCCTGGTGCAGCATTTACTTCGAGCACAGCACCACCATTTTCGGTCAATGGCTTTTTTAAATCAGACGCCATAATATCGATGCCGCAAATATCAAGTCCTATGATCTTTGCAATGCGTTCAGCTAAAAAAATATTTACCGGGTGTACTTCATCCGTCACATCTGTTGATGTTCCGCCTGTTGATAAATTTGCCGTAGGCTTTACTAACACCAATTCATCTTTTGCAGGAATGGTCTCTAAGCTATAGCCTTTATCGTCTAACATCTTTTGAGTGAAGCCATCAATTTTTATTTGCGTTAAAACTTTTTCATGCCCATATCCACGTCGCGGATCTTTATTAGTTTCTTCTATTAACCATTGAATGCTATGTTCACCATCGCCTCTAACGGATGCGGGGGTTCGCAATGCTGCGCAGATAAATTTATAATTGACTACCAAAACCCTAAAGTCAAATCCTGTTATATATTTTTCACAGATAACAGTGTTTCCATAATACCTGGCAGCTTCCAACGCTTTTTCCGCCTGTTCATAAGTGGTAATATTTGTTGTAGCTCCTTTGCCATGGTTTCCATTGATTGGCTTTATTACAAATGGAAACCCAACAGCGTCAATAGCACGCTGTACATTTTCATCGCTGCGCAATAGTATTCCTTTCGGCACCGGAACTTCAGCGGCACTTAGCAGATTTTTTGTTTCTTCTTTATCACCGGCAATATCTACGGCAATACTTGAGGTGGTGCCTGCAATAGTTGCTCTTATTCTTTGCTGATGGATGCCGTATCCCAGCTGTACAAGGCTGTGTTTATTAAGCCGTATAAAAGGAATTCCTCTTTTTTCTGCTTCTTCAACAATACTACCGGTAGACGGACCTAGCCGCGTATCTTCTCTTATTTCCCGCATGTTTTGTAATTCTTCTTCCAGGTTGTAAGCAGAATTATCAATAAGAGATTGGGCAAGCTTAAAGGCAGAATTAGCCGCGTATATGCCTACCTGCTCTTCCATATAATCAAATACAACAAAATATTCCCCATGCTTTCCGGTGGTTCTTGTTCTTCCGAAACCCATATCCATTCCGGCAAGAGTTTGCAGCTCCAGTGCAATGTGTTCGATTACATGTCCCATCCATGTACCTTCCTCTAAGCGTGATAAAAATCCACCAGGAACTCCCTCACTGCACCTGTGCTCGTAGAGCCCGGGCAATAGATTTTCAAGCTTCGTTTTGAAACCATCAATTTTATTGGTAGGCCTATCCTCCATCTCTTGAAGATCAAGCTTCATCTGTATTAGCTTAGGGCGGCGTATGCTCCAATAATTGGGGCCGCGAAGCACTTTGATTTCTACAATTTTCATAAAGGAAAAGAGGGTTGATTTTTACTAAATTGTTGCACTGGGTGATTCGTAAGATAGATAATATTAGTCTTCAAAATAAAAATACAACCATATCAGCACAATGTGTTTATTTCAATTCCGTTACTTTTGTAAGAAGTATTTATTTTGACATTGCTTGTATCGGGAAACATCAATAGTAAAGAAAGAACAATGTTTTTATCAAAATTGAATGCATGCAAAATCCGTTGGGGAAGCTTTTTGCGATAGGTGGCGCTGAAGACAAAGGCGTTGATCTTGAGAAAGGCGAAATGGTAAGAAATAATCTTAATTTTTTTGAACTTGGAATTCTTCGCCGGATTGTGGAAGAAGCCGGAGACCCCGGTATCAGGATAGAAGTGATTACTACCGCTTCTATGATCCCAAATGAAGTTGGGGAAAATTACCTAGATGCTTTTGGAAAAATCGGTTGTACAAACATTGGCCTGGTACCAATACGTAACCGCGCAGATGCCATGGACAAGGAATACATTGACCGGGTAAAAGAATGTGATGTGGTGATGATGAGCGGGGGCAATCAACTCAGGCTTTCAGCAACTTTCGGCGGAACTGACTTTCTTGATATCATATTAAAACGTTATAAGGAGGAGAAAAATTTTATTGTTGCGGGCACATCTGCAGGCGCTATGGCCATGAGTAATACTATGATCTATGAAGGCAATGCTACAACAGCCCATCTAAAAGGTGAAGTGAAAATAACCACCGGCCTCGGCTTCATGCATGACGTAGTTTTTGACAGCCATTTTGAAAAGCGCGGAAGATTTGGAAGGCTTGCCCAGGCAATAGCCAGCAACCCGGCCGCGATCGGTATAGGGCTTGGAGAAGATACAGGCATGCTTATAACAAATGGAAATAAAATGGAAGCAATTGGCAGCGGCCTTGTAATAATTATTGACGGGCACGACATAAGGCACAGTAACATAGCGGATATACCTGATGGCAACCCTATCAGCATCGAAAATATCAAAGTTCATTTTTGTGAAAAAGGAAACGGCTTTCTTGTAAAAGAAAGAAGATTTATTGCTGACATAGAAGAGTATAACAGGCAAAGCACCATCACCCAGGGAAAGCTTAAAAAAGCTGTTTAAAAAAACTGCGCCGGATTTTAATCTTGACCACTGGCAACCTGATTTCTTTGAAGTCTCCATGTTACTTTAATATCAATCGCAAACTATCCGAAATTATTGTAGCTACTTTTTCTGCACCTGCATTTGTGTAATGCATAAAGTCATAATAATACTTTGAATTTTTTGGCATCGCCGCTGCAAGGTCAATCACACCAACTCCATTCAGCCTCAACTTGCGAACTTCATTATTATACATTTCCAATACCTGGACATTGGTTGCACAATCGTAATCATTCAATTTTAAATTACCCATAAAAATACCTGTGGTACTATCAACCGTATTTCCATACAACGCCGGCTGGGTAATGAAAACCGGTTTTATTTCATTGCTGAGACATACGTTTTTCAACTCATCTAACCTGGCTGTATACGCTGTCAAATAATTTTTTTGCAAAGCCAATTCTTTATTTCTATCGCTTATACTCGTAGCACCAACTGGTAATTCAGCAGGATCAAGTTCTTTGTGCACCAGCCCTTTTTTGTATGCTAAATAATTTCTGTATAGGCACACCATCAGAGTCCCCACTTCGCTATAGTTCAAAACAGATTTAAAAAAATACTTCACAGAATGTGTGTGCACACCACGTATATCCTGGTCGTCCAAAGCGCCCGTCCTGTCTAACTCTACATCATTTGTGCCCGTTAAAAACAAAACATATTTTGGATGCAGTTTTATTATATAATCTTTCATAAGAACGACATGGCCGAAAGTGCTGTGGCCATCGAGACCTGCATTATTCACCCAGATACTATCTTTATATTTTTTAAGTTTATTCTTTAATAACTCAGGCCAGGTTTTGCTGTCCGAAAGAAATTTACATTCTGTCGTGCTTCCGCCCACCGTGATGATAGTGGTAAATTTTTCAGGATGCATTGGCAATTCTTCTCCTCTTAAGCCCAGCGAATTCCTGCTGTAATAGATCGTGTCGTCCAGCTTTTTTATCCAATCATTCTTCATCTTGACATGAATGTTGGCCGCCAATATTATCTTATCTCCGCGTACGGTATATTTAAACGGATGCCAGATTCTTAAAACAATTTCGAGAATTACGAGCGCCAAAAAAATACCGAAGAATATGGCAAACAGGTGTTTTAAAAATTTCTTTAGCCGGGGCAAATTGATACAATTTATAATCTTTGAAATGAATTATACACTGGTATATTCTTTTGTCTTCGCCGTGTTCACATCGCTATTTTTTTACCAGGGATTTTCTAGATCGGCAGGCGAATAGATTTTATTTCTTATTTGAAATGTAGATGTAAGATTCCGTTTCTTTAAAATCAAATCTTTCTTGCCAAATAAATTTTTGAAAAAAGAGGTAGGTATCACTATAAAAACGAAAACTACCGTTAATATAATCCACGCATTTATTTTACCAATAAATTCTGTGACGCTGCTCCAGAAAAAGTGTAACCATGTTGTGACATCAGGAGATAAAACCGAACCGCCTGCAATAGCAATTGCGATATAAATCCATACCCTGCCCCTAAAAAAGAAAGAAAGCAGCAGCAACAAAATTATCAGCGCCAATACTGAATCTTTTTCCTTGCCGACATTTTTTTTTGTCATTTTTAAAATAATGAATAAATAAACGGTGACAATGCCGAAGAGCCCGCGATAATCAATAAAAAACTTATCAAAAGCAATGTGGCCATTAAAGGTATAAGCCACCACTTTTTATTTTGTAACAAATACTTCCAGAGATCGTGTAAAAGCTCTTTCATCAATTAAAATTAATAAACAAAAAATCATTCGACCGTTAAAAACCTTCTTTCCTTTGATCGCTTTTTAAAATTAAAAAATCATTTAAAACGAGAACATCCATTTC
>JBDTSD010000249.1:0-5730 GCA_039931355.1 Ginsengibacter sp. | reverse complement strand
AATGGAGATATAACGCAGATTGACTTGCCACCCAAAATAAAAAGCGGCCTGGAAAAATCGGTAAGGATATTACAAAATATCGAGGGCATCGGGCACGTACAACTTGATGAAGAAGATGTTGTAAGGCATAAGCTTGTAAAAGCAATTATTAAAGCTTACGACAAAGAAAAAATAAAGGAAATGGAAGCGCACAAATGATTTTTATTTTAAAAATAATTAATTTCAAAAGGCGGCTTTTATGCTGCCTTTTGTTTTTTTTAATAAGCTGTTCCTCTGAAAACCAGCAAAAAATTTTGCCTCCACCGTTAGCAGATTCTGTAGGGCAGCAAGAGAAAATTGAAGAAGACATTAGCAGTATTATTGCCATAAAAAAATATGTACAGCAGGGAGATCTCATTATGCGTACCGGAAAAGATTTTACGAGTGAGCTTATGAGATTATCATCAATTAATGATAAAACTTATTCTCACTGCGGCATTGCAAGCTTTGAGAACGATTCACTTTTTGTGTATCATGCGCTGGGTGGCGAATGGAATCCCGATCAAAAATTAAGACGGGATGCCTTCGAAGTTTTCTGCAACCCTTATGAGAACAGGGGAATAGGAATTTTCAGATATACGCTAAACAAAAATACCCGCACGAGACTTTTCGAAATTATACATAAGCTTTATGCTGACGGAGTGATGTTCGATATGAAGTTTGACCTTAGTTCTGATAACAGAATGTATTGCTCGGAATTTGTTTATAAAAGTGTTGAGCAGGCGAATGATCATGAGATCACCCTGCCATTAACAACTTTCAACGATGTAAAATTCGTGGCGCCGGACAATCTTTATCTGAACCCGTTTTGCAAAGAGATATTGCGCCTGGAGTTTCAAACAAGGTAAGATTTTTATTTGCCAGCAATGCATAAGCCATCCACGATCAGTAAATATTTTTACAAATAAAATTTACATTTGCTATTCAAAAAAAATTATGAAGAAAATTATTTTCGGTTTAATTACTTTGTTAATGATAATAGTGTCGGGTTGTAAAACAAGCGATGCCGGGGATCCCAAACTCGTGCTGGTTAAATTTTTTGATGCTATCGCAAAAAAGGATATTGAAGAAGCAAAAAAATATGTAACGAAAGACAGCGAGGGAATGATGGGCCTGGTACAAATGGGCATGCAAAGTATGAATGGTAAGGAGGATGGTATGCTTAATTATGAAAAGGGAAATATTGACGTTGGAACAGCTGTAATTGATGGTGATAAAGCAACCGTACCAATAAAAGACAAAAAGTCCGGTGAGATGACTGACTTTACGCTTCGCAAAGAAAGCGGCGCCTGGAAAGTTGCCTTCGATAAATCAACGCTGATGGAAATGGCGCAAAAGAAAATGAAAGAACATGGTGGAAATATGCGAAACGACATGAAAGATTCCCTTCCAACAATGGATTCAGCAGACAGGGAGAATATGCAACGTGCGGAAGAAATCGCGGACAGTATAATGAAAAAGTAACTCTGTAAATATTTTTAGTAAAATCGAGTTCAAGCATCTGCATCACAGGTGCTTTTTTATTTAAACCGAAAGATATTTACCTTCAATTTTTTAAATGAAAAAAATGAAAAAATTTATTTTTATTCTTTTTGTCATAATGACGATGATGACGGCTTGCGACAACTCTCCGGAAATAAGAAAAACAGATCCACTGGAATCCGGAAGAGGCTTCATTGAAGCATCATTGCAAGGTGAGTGGGACCTGGCGCAAAAATATTTATTACAAGACAGTACTAATCTTGAATATTTCAATGGCCTGAAAGACTTTAATAGCAAAAGAAGCAAGGAGGAAAAAGAAGGGTATAAAAATGCCAACATCCTGATTGATTCCGCTACAAAGCTTTCTGACTCGGTTACAGTTATCAGCTACTCCAATACTTATAAAATGAAACCTGCTAAATTAAAAATGGTAAGGCGGAAGGGTGAGTGGCTGGTGGATTTTAAATATAGTTTTATAGATAGTACCGGCCTTTAGTAACCTATATGTCGCTCGTGTATTTGAAATAATATCCATAACAAAATAATTATGAAAATAATATTGGCAGTAGGAATTGGTAGTTGCATCGGGGGAATATGCAGGTATCTTTTGTCAATGTTTATACAGAATAAATTTCTTTCGGCCTTCCCGTATGGTACGCTAAGCGTAAATATAATTGGATGTTTACTTATAGGCATTGTGTTTGGCATAAGCGAAAGAAGCCTGCTGGGTGTAGAGTGGCGAATGTTCATGGTTACCGGGTACCTTGGTGGCTTTACCACTTTTTCTTCGTTCTCAAATGAAACGATAGCGTTAATCAGGGATGGACAATACTGGCCTGCCTTCACCTATGTAGGTATTAGTGTTGTTGTGGGCCTGTTGGCAACATTCACGGGCATATCTTTAATAAAAATGCTGTAACAATGGAAAATAATCCTAATGCGAAATTGTTGCGAATCTTTATAGGCGAATCGGATAAAGCGGGTAACCAGCCTTTGTATGAAGCCATCGTATTTGAAGCAAAAAAACAAGGCCTGTCAGGGGCAACTGTCACCCGCGGTATAATGGGGTTTGGGGCCAACAGTAAAGTGCACACCGCGAAACTTTTTGACATTTCTGTTGATATGCCTTTGGTAATAGAAATAGTTGATACGGAAGATAACATAATGGCTTTCGTAAAAAATGTGGAGCAGCTATTTGAAAAGGCAAATTCAGGAGGGCTGATAACACTTGAAAAAGCCGAAGTAATAAGATACAGACAGGCAAAATAATATATCGGCTACTTTTGTGCAGAATGATTTTAAAAAACACTTAAATAATATTCTATGTATGTACTACATCCCTGGCATGGGGCGCATTATGGCGAAAATGCACCTCAGCTGGTAAATGCACTTATTGAAATTTCAGAAGGCTCTAAATCAAAATATGAAATTGATAAAAAGACCGGCCTTCTTGTCTTAGACCGCGTGATCTATTCCTCGTTTCATTACCCGGTAAATTATGGACTTATTCCGCAAACGCTCGGCCAGGATGGTGATCCGCTTGACATATTAGTAATGTGCTCAGAATCCATACAACCATTGTGCCTCGTGGAGGCTTTTGTGATTGGCAACATGCAAATGATAGATACGGGCATGATAGACGATAAAATAATAGCTGTTGCAGCAAAAGATCCCGGTGTTAATTATATAAAAAGTATGGATGATTTGCCGCAGCATTTTATCAGGGTTCTTAAAAATTATTTTGAGCAATACAAAGTGCTGGAAAATAAAAAAGTAGAGATTAATGATTTCCAGTCCAAGGAAAAAGCGTTTGAAATAATTAATGAATCAATTGAGTTTTACAAACAAACTTTCCCCAAATAAAACTTTGTTTAAAATTATTTTTATGAGCATACACATGATAGTGGTTTTAATAATTATCGGCTTAATCGCCGGTATGTTAGGAGGTATGGTAGGCGTTGGCGGTGGCATTGTAATAGTACCTGCTCTTGTTTATTTCTTAAGCTTTTCGCAAAAGGAAGCCCAGGGCACTTCTTTGGGGATATTACTATTACCAATAGGCATATTTGGCGTGTGGCAGTATTATAAAGCAGGCTATGTGGATATGCGTATTGTGTGGCTCGTAGCCGGAGGTTTTTTAGCTGGCAGTTATTTTGGAAGTAAGATAGCGTTGAGCCTGCCACAGGAAACGGTAAAAAAATTATTCGCCATACTAATGATTGTCGTTTCTATAAAAATGCTTTTTTTTGATAAAAAAGCAACTGATGATGACAATGGCAAAGCAGCGAATAATATCTCTAATAGTATAAAACAGGGACCGTGATAATTGTCTTGCTTTGGAAAGAGTAACATTGGCATTGAACAGAAAGAAATTTTTCAAATCTCATTGTTCAAAAGTATCTTTTAATAATTCGGAGCTTATGCGTCCGCAATTTTGTTTCGAGGTTTAATATTCCCTGGTTGTCAATTTTATCAATGCGCACTTTGCCGGAAGAATGAATTATTTCATTTTCATTCAGCAATATTCCGACATGTATAATGTGGCCTTCTTCATTATCAAAAAAAGCAAGATCACCGCAACGGGCCTGCTGCAAAAAATTTACCACTTCTCCTTGTTCAGCCTGTTGCCACGCATCTCTTGGTAATTGTTTATTGATAAGCTTGTAGGTCATCTGCGCAAAACCGCTACAGTCAATACCAAATACAGATTTGCCACCCCACAGGTAAGATGTGTTTAAAAATTTATATGCCACCTGCTTAATAAATTTTGGCGTCACTTTTATTTCTTCGGGATTCCAAACCTCGCCTTTAAAATGCACTGAATTTTTTCTCCAAAAAGCCTTTCCGTTTTTAAATGCAGATAAAGAGCTGCCCAACGGAACATTCATATGATGTCCATTATAATCAACTTCGTTTATCCAACCTGCCGTTAGGTCTTTATCAACGTTTGTATAATGTTCTTCATCAATTTCAGCGAGGTGGCTTTGCTGGCACCACCCTTCATACCCATCATATTTAAGACGAACTTTTACCCAGCCATCGCCCTGGTCTATAGCAACAGATTTTTCGCCAAATAATAATTGTGATACCATTTCCGATTTATGAGAGGGCTCCAGGCGCAAAGGACTAACAGGGACACAGCATACAGCGTATTGCATAAGAGGTTTCAGCTATTTGTTTGAATTGTAAATTATGGAATTTATCTATGTTTACATCTTATAAAAAACACTAGCAGTTTTGACGCCACAAAAATACAACGATACAGATGATAAAGAACTGCTGCAAAAATTTTATACAGATCACGACAATAAATGGCTTGGCATCTTACTTCCACGCTATACATTACTATTGTTAGGCGTTTGCCTGAAGTACCTGAAAAATGAGGAAGATGCCAGGGATGCCGTTCAACAGGTTTTCTTGAAAGTGATAGATGAATTACATAAATACCAGGTGGAATATTTCAAGAGCTGGATCTATATGATTGCAAAAAATCATTGCCTGATGATGCTAAGGAACAAAGGAAAAATTCCCGTTGAATTGAATGAGCAAATTATAAAAACGCCCGAGGACGCTGTTGATAAAAGCTTACTAATTGAACGGGATACGCTTTTAATAAAAATGCAAAAATGCCTGCAGGATCTTAATTCAGAACAAAGGCAATGTGTAACTTTATTTTACCTTGAAAAAAAATCTTACACCCAGATTACTGGAGTGACGGGATTTTCAATGATGCAGGTAAAAAGTTATATTCAAAATGGAAAAAGAAAATTAAAATTAATGATGGAATCAGGAAATGCATAAATGACAATGAACGACGATCTGTTAAAAATATTATCGAATAGCAATAAAGATATTGACAATCAAAAGTTGATGGACTATGTTAGTGGCAAACTTTCGGAAAAGGAAAAGCATGATCTTGAAGAGGCGATGGTAGATTCTGAAATAATGAATGATGCCATAGAAGGCCTTGCTGGATTTAAAAATAAAAAGGACGTAACTGCATTGGTGGATCAACTTAATCTTAACCTAAAGAAGCAACTTGAAAAAAAGAAATCAAAAAAGATAAAACGCAGCATCAAAGACCTGCCATGGCTTTATCTCACCATTATTCTAATTCTCATTATGATATTGATTGGCTTCCTCGTTATCAAAAAACATTTGGACAGTGAGAAAAATTCAAAAGAAGTAAGGAAAGAAATAGTTCACTGA
>JBDTSD010000248.1:0-5752 GCA_039931355.1 Ginsengibacter sp. | reverse complement strand
TTGCAGACCAGATAAGTGATGCCCTTATTGATAATTTTCTTGCTTTCGACCCGCAAAGCAAAGTAGCTTGCGAAACATTAGTAACTACCGGCCAGGTTGTTCTCGCCGGTGAAGTAAAATCCAAGGCTTATCTTGACGTACAGGAAATTGCACGTGATGTGATCCGGAAAATCGGTTATACAAAAAGTGAGTACATGTTCGAGGCAAACTCATGTGGTATTTTTTCTGCAATACATGAGCAATCTGCAGATATAAACCAGGGTGTGGACAGGAAAACAAAAGAAGAGCAAGGAGCCGGTGACCAGGGCATGATGTTTGGCTATGCCACAAATGAAACGGAGAACTACATGCCGCTTGCACTTGATATTGCGCATACTATTTTAATTGAGCTTGCGGCTTTAAGGAGAGAAAATAAAGAAATTAAATATCTGCGACCTGATGCAAAAAGCCAGGTTACCCTTGAATATGGAGATGACGGTAAGCCTCAAAGAATCGATGCAATAGTTGTTTCTACCCAGCATGATGACTTTGGTGATGAAACTAAAATGCTTAAAAAAATATCTGATGATATAAAAAAGATTTTAGTTCCACGAATGAAGAAGAAATATCCACAGTATGTACACTTCTTCAATGATAAAATTAAATATCACATTAACCCTACCGGTAAATTTGTAATAGGCGGCCCACATGGAGATACCGGGCTTACCGGAAGAAAAATTATCGTGGATACTTATGGTGGAAAGGGCGCTCACGGTGGTGGTGCATTTAGCGGAAAAGACCCAAGTAAAGTGGATCGCAGTGCAGCATACGCAACCAGGCATATAGCAAAAAATCTTGTTGCGGCGGGTGTTTGTGATGAAGTGCTTGTGCAGGTTTCTTATGCAATAGGTGTAGCAGAGCCCACAAGTATTAATGTAAATACTTACGGTACATCCAAATTAGAAATCAATGACGGAGCAATCGCTGAAAAATTGAAGTCAATATTTGACATGCGACCATACTTTATTGAGCAGCGCCTAAAGCTTCGCAATCCTATTTATAGTGAGACTGCAGCTTACGGACACATGGGTCGCAAAAATGAAGTAGTTACAAAGTCTTTTAAATTGCCAAATGCAAAAGACAAGCAGATAAAAGTGGAGCTGTTTACATGGGAGAAACTTGACTATGTGGATAAAGTGAAAAAGGCTTTTGGAATAAAATAAATTGTAAGATTTGAAAAGGCCCTCGATTTATTTATTGGGGGCTTTTTTGTTGCCGGAAGTTAGCTTTTTTTTAATCCTTTTATTTTCAAAAGCGTCTTTTCTCTGGCTCTGAGTTTACCGAACTCTTCATTTGTATTCTATATTTCTTTAGAAACTCTTTTTTAGAATCGCGGTAAGACGATACAAGACCAATTTTATACATGCTGTATATGCAAACCCAGGCAAAATCAAACTGGTACGGAAGAAAGCCCGCACGAGCGCTCACCGGGTAAAGGTGATGATTGTTGTGCCATTCGCCTGCAAATAAACCTGGCCTTGTTTGATTAATTGATAAATTCCGGCGATCATAATCAATGCCGTCCAAATGTTTAACTTCCCCTTTGCCATGGCCGGTATAATTGAACATTCGCACAAGCACCATCCAAAACATGGCTGCACCGAACATTGCGCATGCAAGTCCGTGACCACCAAGCAAGTAAAAAGCTCCATACCAAAACGACCAGTTTAGTAACCAAAAGCCAAGAAAATAAAATGGCGATTCTATAGAACCCCATTTACCATACTCAGCATAGCTGTTAACAGGCATTCCTGTGTGGCCCACGAAATGTGCTGCTTTGTTATAGTCATGTTCGGTTAAATTTTTAGCGATGCACTGATGATTAACATCTGCCAGCATACAATAAATAAGCCCGGCCTTTGCGTTGTAGGGATCTCCCGGAAGATCTGATTTTACATGATGAACATGATGCGATACTACGTATAACTCTTCGGGGAAAGTTTTTATAACCAGGTTCTGAATAATAAAACGCCAAACCGGCCGGCTGAATGTATATGCTTTATGTGTGCAAAAGCGGTGAAACCATACCGTTCCATGTG
The DNA here is from genome assembly GCA_039931355.1 of Ginsengibacter sp. Taxonomy (GTDB): domain Bacteria; phylum Bacteroidota; class Bacteroidia; order Chitinophagales; family Chitinophagaceae; genus Ginsengibacter. Next base: position 3,674 of record JBDTSD010000248.1, on the reverse strand, counting down.
TGGCCATGATGATCATGCTGTACACAACAAACGCGATGAGCAGGGGAATGGAAAAATAGCGAATTATAAAAAGCACAAACAGCGGGAACATGCAAACTGCCATTATCCAACTCATCAAAGAAATCCAGTTTTTCCGATCTTCAAATACATTAACCCTCGAAAAAGCTTCAGTAAATAATTGTCTTATTGAAGGCTTAATTAGCTCTCCACTGGCATTTTTCCAGCCGTAGGAAGGTTGCTGAAGTACGTAGTCTATAAAAGGCATGTAATAAATATAAGTGGAAAGAAACGACAAAAAATATATATCCTTCATTACTATGTAAGCCGCTACTCCTCAACAAATTTTTATCAAACCATCCTTTCATCTTTTGAGAATGGCATAAATTTTTGAATAAATTTATCGGCTAACCGGTTCCGTTAGTTCGTAGGTTTTCATACGCCTGCGCAGGATGGCCTTTAATTAGTTTAATAAAACTGGTATGAATAACATTTTATAAAAGAGGATTTTCTTGCAGGCACTGATTTATTATTAAATTTGAAAGGTGAGACAAAATAATAAACCATTTGTTCAACAGCATCGCCCAAAAAAAAATCTTTTGATTTCGGGTATCCCTTCAGTTATTGAAGCAATGAACGCAGGCCAGCAGTTGGAAAGAATATACCTTTTGTCAACAATCAATTCTCCTGAAGCAGACGAATTAAGAGATGTTGCGGAAAAAAGTGGTACACCTGTAAATAAAGTTCCTTTTGAAAAACTAAGGAGCTTTAACATTGAAAATCATAAGGGTTGTATCGCCATAAAATCTAAGGTTCATTACCAGGAATTGCAGGATGTAATTTCGGTTGTAGTAGAAAATGGCGAAACACCTTTGTTTCTTCTGCTAGATGGTATTACAGATATACGAAACATTGGAGCACTGGCCAGAACAGCTTACTGCTGCGGCGTTCACGCGATCGTGATTCCTGAAAAAGGGGTAGGGGCTTTGAATGAAGATGCTATTACAACTTCTGCCGGAGCGCTGGAGCACATTTCGGTTTGTAGGACTAAAAGCCTTCACAATGCGATAGATGAATTGCATTTGAATGGCATAAAAGTTTTTGCAAGCGAAATGAAATCGGAAGAAAATATTTTCGATCTTAACTTTAAAGAACCCTCGGCGATAATCCTTGGAAGTGAAGACAAAGGCATTCATCCTTCTTTATATAAATTATGCGATCACAAATTCATGATTCCAATGAAAAATAACTTTGAATCGTTGAATGTTTCAGTTGCTGCGGGAATGATTTTGTATGAGATATTGAAACAAAGAATAACTACCTGATTTGATTTCACCATCGTTTTATTTGCGCACCAAAAATTTTATTTTGATAATCCTGAATAATTTCTATTATAAAAAAATTTCAAGTACTCATGGGTGTATTTCACAGGATGAGAAATTTAATGGGACAAACTGGGAATTAAAAAAATTTAATTTTACATAAGCTTCATGAAAGCAATTTTTATTTATCATACTTACGATATAATCGAAAAAATATTTCACCACTCACCTGTTTTAAAAACTATTATTACATGATCAAAATGCAAAGAATTTATCTTTGCTGAAATTGAAAAGTAACAACCAGGAAATGGTACAATCAACTTCAGAAATTCATCTTGTGGAATGTCCAAGGGATGCGATGCAGGGATGGAAAAATTTTATTCCGACAGAAAAAAAAATAAGTTATATAAATAAATTATTGGAAGTGGGATTTGATACCATAGACTTCGGAAGTTTTGTATCACCGAAAGCCATTCCTCAAATGGCGGATACCAAAGAAGTCATTGGTCAATTGTCATTGGTCAATAGTAAATCAAAACTTTTGGCGATTGTTGCAAATGTGAGAGGAGCATCTGAAGCTTCTGAATTTGAAAAAATAAATTACCTGGGCTTTCCTTTTTCTATTTCGTCCACTTTTCAAATGCGTAACACCAATAGCACGATTGAAGCTTCTTTGGATACCGTAAAAGAAATAAAGAAGATATGCGATGAAAATGGAAAAGAATCTTTGATTTATATTTCGATGGCTTTCGGTAATCCATATGGTGATGAATACGATGAAGACATTGCCCTGCAATGGATAGATAAACTGGTGGGAGAGGGGATTGAAATTATTTCTTTGGCTGACACCGTTGGCGTGGCTACACCGGCACAGATAGCATCATTAACGCAAAAAGTAATTAATGCATTTCCTTCAATAGAAACCGGTGTACATCTTCATTCCACCAATACCAATTGGCAAAAAAAATTAGATGCTGCTTTAGAGAATGGGTGCACGCGTTTTGACGGCGCTCTTAAAGGCATTGGCGGCTGCCCAATGGCTAATGACGAATTGGTGGGAAATATGGATTCGGAATTAATGATCAGCTATTTTAAAGACAAAGGGTTTTTAAAAGATTTGAATCTGCAAGCCCTTGCTGAAAGCAGTGCTATGGCTTCAGAAATTTTTTCAATATAATTGACTTCTTAATGGAATTCATTTTACCCTTTCATATTGCTTCATCAGAATACAAGATTTCTTATACTGATAAAATTTTCCTGATCGGCTCTTGTTTTTCCGAAGAGATGGGGGAGCGCCTCGCTCATTCAAAATTCAATGTTCTACAAAATCCACATGGCATTCTATACGACCCATTAAGTATATCTTATGCGCTTAATTCCTACACAGAAAATAAAGAATATTACGAAACTGATCTCTTCTCTGACGATGATGTGTGGCATAGCTGGCGTCATCATTCTGTTTTTTCGGGAACGGACAAAAGCACGGTGCTGCAAAAAATTAATCAATCGCAACAGGTTGCAAATACTTTTTTAAAGGATGCCTCCTGTGTTATTATTACTTTGGGAACAGCTTATAATTATCAATTAAAAAGCAACGATGAATTTGTTAGCAATTGTCACAAAGCACCGTCATCTTTATTTCATAAAAATTTGATGGAGACAAAAGACGTCGTTACTGATCTTTCTCACACAATAAAAAATTTACAGGCTTACAATCCAGGTCTGAAAATAATTTTCACCATAAGCCCGGTGCGCCATGTAAGAGATGGCGTTATCGAAAATAACAGGAGTAAGGCACGCCTGATAGAGGCAGTGCATTCAATCGTTGAGCGGTATAATCAGGTTTATTACTTTCCCGCTTATGAATTAGTGATAGATGTGTTGCGCGACTATCGTTTTTATAAAAGCGACCTGGTGCATGCCAATGACACCGCTGTGCAATATGTGTTTGAAAAATTTTGCAATACCTATTTCAATGAAACCACTTTAAAATTGAAGACAGGTATAGATGCTTTAATGAAGACCAAAAACCATAAGGCTTTTAATACAGAAAGTGCTGCCCATAAAAAATTTTTACAAGCGCAGCTCAGAAAAGCCTATGAAATTATTTCGAAGAACCCCGGCATTATTTTAGAAGAGGAGCTAAAATATTTTTCCGGCGATTGATTAGCCTGAAAAATATTTTGTGTTTGCAAAATTTCAAACAGATAAAAAATTAGAAGGTGGGATAAAATAGAAATAATTGTGTAATTACTTACAGGATATTTTTATCTCTCTTTCTTTACATTTTAGTTTTTATGTCAACGTTCATACTGGCAGCTATTTATATAGTATAGATTTTTTCAAAATTACTTT
>JBDTSD010000247.1:0-5782 GCA_039931355.1 Ginsengibacter sp. | reverse complement strand
TATACCTGGCATACGAACCGCGATACTTATGATAAAATTGTTTTTGATGATGTGCGCAATAATGTTATTCTCACTGCTATCTTAGCATACATGGCAAGCGAAGATCCATCTACAACTTCACGTGTAAAATCTATTTTACCAATGGATAGTAAAACGGGTGAATATGAAAAATGGCCGGAGCAAAAATCACCAACAAGAAAAGGTGGATTGGATTAACATCATTTATTTCAATTCTGTTTTTCTTTTTATTCCATCAGTATATTCAGATATAATGAAAGTCGCATTCATGCCAGGATAGCGCGATAGTAATTGTTGTTTAATTTTTTTATAAACCCTTATTTCAGGATAAGCGGGCACATTCATTTCTTTCATTGACCACGTCCGTACGTTTATTACTGTTGCATTGCTGTCGCAAATAAATATGCTTTTCTTACTGATGGCAAAAGGCATTAGCGCTTTATTTTTCTCCGTATCATGAATACAGATGTACATTTCCGGTGGCTTATAGCTATAAAGGCTTGATGATAAAAAATAATCCCAGTATCCAAAAAAGTTAAGAAAAGGCAACAAGCCAAAGAATAGAATGAATATTTTATTCCAGCCGTTTTTGAGGGAATGAAAAGATAATGTCGGCGGGTCTCTTCGAATAAAAAGAAGGTATAAATACAGGATTATCGCGATGTTCCAGGGCCAGATAATTACATTATAATTTATACCGAATGGGCCGAGAAGTGCCAGGATACCAAGATGCATGCAGATTAAAAGGATAGCGGCCGGTTTATTTGTTCGCATAAAGGCAAGGCCGATACCCAGGAAAATTTCGAGTAGCCCTAGAAGATAGCCAAGATGGTAAAGCAATAAATTATAACTATAAGAATTTTTAGCTTTAACAATTTCAAGGAAAATTAACTCACGCTGCAGGAACCCCGAAAACGCCGCATTCATTTTACCAAGGCCGCTAAAAAAATAGATCGATATGAAAATGAAAGCAATGGTGTTAAGCGCATTTCTTTCATTACGCCTGTTTATCAATAATGCCAATACAATAAAAATATATTGATACTCCCACGCTTGCCACCTGTTTTGATCTAAACTGCAGGATAATAATTCAATAATAATAACTCCAATTTGCAAAACTGTATTTGTTGGAAATATCAGTAAAGCGGCTATGCATGACAGTGATAATACAAATAAGAACAGGTGAACGGCCTGCGGCGCAAACAGAAAATCGAACGGGGGAATAACCGGGAAAAGTCTTGAAGCCAGCCATACTTTCCATGAAATGATTTTTGCTAAAAGCCACGAAAAGCAAATGATCCGTGTAACTATTATTTTCTTTTGACAATATGGATTAGCAAAAGTCATAGTACATCATTTGGGCTTTAGATACACGGGATTCGATCATCGGTTAAATATGAAATAATGATCGTTCGCTTAAAATCTCGCCAATAATTTAAAATTAATCAGCCTTGGTGTCAGCCGGTTTGGTATGCTGAAAATGTTATTAGCATAGTCTTTTATCAATTGGTAGGAAATAGTATTGGCGCGATCTATTAAATTAAAAACTTCAAGGCTCGCCCAAATGTTTTCAAAGCTGCGGAAAGGAGAGTGGCTGCGTCGTGCTGATTTTTCACTCAGCAATAAGGCGCTGAAACCAAGGTCCACTCTTATGTACGGTTCAATTATTAATCCATTGCGGTACTTTACACTATTGGGAATATTATAACTCATGTTGCTGCCATAGATCATATTGAGGTGCACTCTAAAATTTTTATTGGTGCTTAAATAATCCTGCAAAAACAAGCCAATTGTTATCAGGCGGTCTGTAGGCCTGCGCACATATCCCACATCACTTTTCACAGAATCGACAACGACCTGGTCAGAAGATTGGGCACTTATTGTTTCACCTGATGCATTTTTATATGTATAATAGAAATCATTATTCAGATCTTCTTTGGTGCGGGCAATGCCAATGCTGAGCCAGCTTTCAGCATCCTTTACCAATTCCGTAAAAATTCTGGTTTCGATGCCGGTTGCATAAGCTTTTGCATTATTTTCTCCATAATAGCGTATACGCACATTGTCAATATCATAAGGCACAACATCAGTGAGTGATTTATAATAGGCTTCAGTAGTTATGCGCATTGGCCGGTCACCGGTAGAAAGATTATAGTCGAAGCCCGCAACAAATTGTACACTTTTCTGGCTGAGCAGATCACGGTTTATACTTCCATCATATCTTCTCAACTCGCGGTAAAATGGCGGCTGGTCGTATATACCGGCGGCTGCTTTAAATACAATATCATTTTTCCAATTAGGTTTGTAGCTCAATTGTGCACGTGGGCTTACAAGAAATTCTTTATTCAATGAATTATAATTAAACCTTACTCCCAATTGTAAAGTAACATCCCTAACGGAATCGCCTAAACGAATATTATCCTGTACGTAGCCGCTGTATTTATCAACGCTAAGATCTTCTGTTGATTTTAAAACACTGCTGAGATTTATTGCATTTGGGCTGTAGGGCAATGAATAACCGGCACTATCCTTATATTCCCATTCGTTAAGTTTATCATTAATGATGGTATGATCTACGCTGGCGCCCCATTGAACAAAGTGTTTCCCTTTATCAAAACTGCCCTTGTGACTGATGTTATAGACTTCAATATTGAGTTTATTGCGTGCATAATTTTGAAACACACCTGCGCCTAACGGGCTTGTTATTTGACCGAAAGTGGAACTTGATTTATCAAAATTTCTTTCACCGAAAAGATAGAAGCCGGTGATATCAAAATTTTCATTTTCATTATCTGCGTAGTGGCTCGCCATCCATTTAAATTTGACTCTTTTGTTGACAGACTGGTTAAGACTCAGGCCGAGCAGGTTGGTATTGTAATTATCCTTTTCCTGCCCTTCAAAAAATATATCAAGGCCAATATTGGCGGTAAATAGAGGCGAAAAAACTGCAGTAGATTTTTGGGCAGATTCAGGAACAAGGGTAAACTTAGAACCTGAAACTATTCCTAAAATATCAAGTTGTAATTTTTGAGAAAACTTATAGCTGATAAGCGCCTGCAGGTCTGCGGCTGATGGCACATAATTTCCCTTTACTTCCTGGCTACTTAATAAATTCTTATTCGTTTTACTGCGAACGCCGACCAACCACGTAAGCTTTTCATTTTTAGAAGCTCCTTCGAGATGAAAGCCTTGCTCCAGCAGGCTTACATACACTGAGCCGCCGAACGATACAGGCTTTCTGTATTGAATATCCAGCACACTGCTTATCTTATCGCCATACTTTGCCTGGAAGCCACCATTGTAAAAATTTATATTTTTTGCAAGCTCAGGGTTTATGAAACTTAAGCCTTCCTGTTGCCCGTTGCGCACGAGATAAGGACGGTAAATTTCAAAATCATTTATATAAATAAGGTTCTCATCATAGTTGCCACCCCGAACAGAATATTGTGAAGTAAGCTCGTTGTTGCTGCCGACTAATATTTTGATAAGACCTTCTACACCGCCGGTAGCGCTGGGAAGCATAGCTGCGCTTTTAGGATTTATTTTCACCAGTCCTGTTTCAGTTCTTTCTTTGTCATCGCTGATGATAACTGTTTCCAGTGTTTTTCCTGAGCGTTCAAGCTTAACCGTTAGTTGTTCTTCTTCGCCTTCACTCAGGTAAAAATTTTTCTGTACTTCCCTGTAACCGGAGAAGGAAAAGATTAAGGCAAATGCTTTTTCGGGTGAAACTTTTATGCGATATGTGCCGGAGTCTGATGATACAATTCCGCTTTGCCTGCCAAGTATAGTGATGTTTACACCCGGGAGTGGGTTATCATTTTCGTCGAGTACTTTGCCTGATATATAAGCCGCTTTTTGCTGGGTAAAGCCCGTAAGTGCTGTAAAGACGAGTAGAATCGAAGCGGTTAGTCTCATGAAGTGAAGGTAATATTTTATAGATTACATTTAGTAACCGCTTCATTTGTATTTTATTATTTTTGAAAAATGCGAAACCTTCTAATAGTTTTTACAGTTTTTAGTTTAATGATTTCATCAGGCTGCACAATGCCCGAGCTTAAGAATGAAAAGATGGTAGATCAGCCATTGCCTGAACGAAAGGATGCCTTTCACCAGCTTTGCCAATATTGGGAATTGACAGATGCAGAGCGCCCTACCTACCGCGATCTTGATGAGCGCAAGGATGACATTTTTAATATTCCGGGAATTGTTTTTATGACAGATTCTACTTTTCTTGAAAATCCTAAAGCTGAAATGCGCTATGGAAAATTCACGTTTAAGGGTAAAGAAATTGATGCACAATTTGATGATGGAAAAAAGGCCGTTTATACAGTACAGGAGAAACAAGGAAACACAATGACGATGAAACGTTCAGAAAAAGGCCAATCAACAATCCTTTATTTGAAAGGTGCAGAAGTTTTTTGGCCTGACGCAAGCAAAAATCCTTTTAATAAAATGAACAGCGCATGGAGGGTAAAGCCTACAAAGGCGGAGAGCGAGGATGAATTAAAAGCGCGGCTGAAAGGTTGCGTACAATTTTATCAATATTTTTTTAAGGGATATGTGGATAGCAAAAGCGATGAAATAGATTATACTGGTTTGCCATCTTGTTTTAAATGGTACGAGGGAGGAATTTTTGTGCAGGGTGAAAAAAAGTTGGATAAGAAATGGATTGATTGTTTCTATTCAGAGCAGCAGGCTCTACAGGCAAGGCAAACGATGGAAGATGTGCTTTCAAAAAAATATGACTGGGATACTACCGAAAGGAATTGGATCAAGCAATTGGTGCCGGTTTTAAAGCAGGTTCATGATAAGCTTTGAGGTAATGTACGATTTACGGTAAGGGATGTACGATGATATTTATAATAGCTAATAAATAAATTATGAAATTTATAAAGAATGATTTCGTTGAGAGAAATATTTAACTATGATTGAAACAAAAAGGCAATAGATATTTGAATTAACTGCTATTGCACCGGGTCCAGATTGTTGACTTAAAACCTCTTAATTTACATCGTACTACATCTCCTTTAATTTTGCTATCGTATCTTTTGGATCTTCAGAGCTAAAAACAGCATTGCCTGTAACAAGGACGTCCGCCCCCGCCTCTAAAATTTCTTTTGCATTTTCAAGTGAAACGCCACCATCTATTTCGATAAGAGCAGAAGATTTCTTCTCGTTTATTAATGCTCTTAATTCTTTAATCTTTTGAATCGAATGCGGTATAAATGATTGTGCACCAAAACCTGGGTTTACGCTCATAAGATTTACAAGATCAATATCCGCAATAATATCCTGCAGTAATGTTACCGGCGAATGCGGGTTAATAGCCACGCCAGCCTTCATCCCCAAGGATTTTATTTGTTGAATGTTCCTGTGTAGATGTCGGCAAGCTTCTAGGTGAACGGTAAGCTGATCTGCACCGGCTTCTTTAAATTCATAGGCGTATTTATCCGGCTCGAGTATCATAAGATGCACATCAAAAAACTTTGTGCTTGCCTTGCGTATTTGTTTTATAATATGCATTCCAAAACTTATGTTCGGAACAAACCGTCCATCCATTACATCAAGGTGAAACCAATCTGCTTTGCTTTCATTCAGCATTTTACAAGCATCATCAAGATGTAAAAAATCCGCAGTTAATATTGAAGGAGCGATTATCGGCATATCGTTTTTATTAGAAATTAAGAATTAGAAAATTCAATTTTCTTTATTGACCATTGACTATTGACTATTGACCATTGACTATTGACCATTGACTATTGAC
>JBDTSD010000246.1:0-5810 GCA_039931355.1 Ginsengibacter sp. | reverse complement strand
CCAAAAGGACGGCAAATCTACAAAATCATTCAAGAACTTTTTCCATTTGCATGGAGCGGGATCCTTTAATTAAAATATGCGCATTTTCAGGATGAAATCTTTGGAGCCATTCTTTAGCTTCTAAAGCTGTGTTATAGCTGATAAAGTTGTGCGGTACTTCTTTAAACCCTCTACCAACAAGCACTACGGCATTCCATTTATATTTTTCAATAAGAGAAACAATTGCGGCATGTTCGTTATCGCTTTCTGCGCCTAACTCCATCATGCTTCCCAACAATAGTATTTTTTTATCCGCTTGTATTGATGCGAAATTTTCGATGGCCGCTTTCATGCTCGAGGGATTTGCATTGTATGCATCTAATATTACTGTGTTGGTATCGTAAGTTAATAACTGCGAGCGGCTGTTGGAAGGTGTATAATTTTCAATGGCTTTCTTTATTTCTTCATCTTCAACATCGAAGTGTCGCCCGATACAAACAGCAGCAAGTACATTCGATAAATTATACGCTCCTACCAGGTTTGTTTGCATGTGAAATCGATTGTCGCCATCTATATTTATTTTCAATAAAGGATCACTTTCGGTTATCCTTCCTTTTACCTTCCCTTCTTTATTGCCGTAATAAATAACTTCATTAATGCCATTACTTAGTTGCACCAAAGTTTTATCATTCTGGTTTACGAAGGCCGTCCCATTGTGCTTACGCAAATAATCAAACAATTCACCCTTACCTTTTTTTACATTTTCTATGCTGCCGAAGCCCTCCAGGTGTGCCTTTCCGCAATTGGTTATCAGCCCGTGTGTAGGCATCGCATATTCACAATAGCCTGCAATTTCTTTGAGGTGATTGGCTCCCATTTCTATCACAGCCATTTCAACATCATCCCGGATTTTTAATATTGTGAGGGGAACACCAATGTGATTGTTCAAATTGCCTTCAGTAGTGTACGTTTTAAATTTGGAACAAAGAACTTTATGAACGAGTTCTTTGGTAGTCGTTTTTCCATTACTTCCTGTGATACCAATAAAAGGAATTTCTTTCCCAGGCTGCAAACGCTTTAGCTCAATCCGATGAAACTTTGAGAGATCCTGTAGGGTTTGCAATACATCGTTTGTGAGAATTATTCTATCATCATCAAAAAGTATTTCCTCATCAACAAATACATAAGCGGCTCCTTTTTCAAGGGCTTGCTTTGCGAATTCATTCCCATTAAAATTGGGACCTTTCAGCGCAAAAAATAAATCATTTTTTTTCAGCTTCCTCGTATCAGTTTCGACGGTGGGGTGTTGCTGATAAATTTTATAGATGTCTTCAATATTCATATTCGCAAATGTAGGATATCGGTTTTAGCATTATAAAAAGAGCCTCTTACTTTACAATAAGAGGCTCTGAACTATGAAAATATTTTATTAGCTTTTTTTCTTTTTGTTTTGCTTACGCTGTCCAAATATGTTGCCTTCTCTAAAGCCATTTCCTTCAGGACTTCCGAGCCTCGTCATGGCACACCTGAAACCAACAGTGCTGCTTGCCTGGTCTTGCTCAAGATAACGCCTTGAACCTGGCGATAACCAATAAGGCATATCGTTCCAACTGCCACCTTTTATTACGCGGGATTTATCGCTTATTAATGAAGTGATGCCATATCCGTAAGTAACTGCAGATATTGAGTCACCATCAAGATAGTTAATAACATCTCCTTTTTGATAGTTACGACGTGTTACTGCTTCTGCATCTGTAACCACTTCTTTTTTCAGGCGACCAAGAGTATCTCTCTCATATTCGCCCTGGCTATTCCTATAGAACTTGGTAAATTTATTACCGCGGTAAGGGTTTACATCATCTTCATCAAGTGAAGTAAGCGGACGATAAACATCTCCCACCCATTCGCTCACATTTCCACTCATATTATATAAGCCATATCCATTTGGATAAAAAGATTTAATTGGTCCCGGTATAGCGGCGCGGTCATTTAATCCTCCCGCAACACCCATTACGTCACCGTTACCTCTTTTGAAGTTAGCAAGAAATTGTCCCTGCCAGCTTCCACGTCGATTGTCACGTAGCCCGTTTACATTTTTGCTCCATGAATAAACCTGCTGGTTGGAAATAACTTCTTCTCCATGATTTTTTTCTTTTTTACGTGGATTGGGATTCTGAGCGATTATACCATACGCTGCATATTCCCATTCCGCTTCGGTAGGAAGGCGATAGCCGGGTAACAAGATACCATCTTCAAAGGTGATAATTTTTCTCGCCCTGCCGCTTATATCTTTTAAGCCACCTTTTTTCGGAGCTGTTTTATTATTAATCTCATCCGGGTTCATTAAATAAGTATCGGTATTAAAAGTCTGGTCGCCCTGTCCGCCCTTCATCGCAGTTAATGGCGATTTTTTGTTCAAATAACCTTTATCTATTAATGTTTTTTCATTTACCCTGTCTGTTCTCCAGATACAAAAATCATGTGCCTGCTCCCACGTAACGCCTACAACGGGATAATAATTATAAGCCGGGTAACGGAAATAATATTCAACATAAGGTTCGTTATAGGCTAATTCACTTCGCCATACAAGCGTATCAGGCAAAGCCATGCTCATTATAAGAGTGTCATTATCAAAAGTGTTGCTCAGCCAATAAAGGTATTCCCGATAATGCACGTTGGCTACTTCCGTTTCATCTATATAGAAAGAGTTAACACTTACACGGCGGGGTACATTGTTCCAATCGCCCATTACATCTTCCTCTTTGGCTCCCATTGTAAAGGTTCCACCCTGCACAAACACGAGGCCCGGACCGGTCTTTTGTTCCTTCGCTTTTAATACGTGGAAATTTCCATAATTCTTATCATCATAGTTCCATCCTGTTACAGAAGATTGATCCTTCTTCTTGTGGCATGATGTAAAAGTGAAAGAAGCTGCCAGTATAAAAAATAAAAATTTGCTGGCGGACATTGATTTTAGCATGTGCATTCGTTTTGAAGATTATTTAACGAAAGGTTTTCTTTCTTATTGTAGGAATACGTTTAGTGAAGCGAATATAAACACTTTATTTGATTTTGATTTGTCATAAAAAACCAATTTTATTCTGTGGTAAGACTTTTGCAAACTATTCACAAATGCAGGAACACTAAGGTTTTGAATTGCTTTACAAAATTGGATGCATCCGATATAGCTTTACGAAAATATAACGCAGAAGGTTCAAATCTATTTCCCTGGCACAACATTTATTAACGCAATATTCTTTTTCCAACGGCGTTCAATTGTATTGAAACAATTTGAAATACCCGCATTATAAAATGAACAGGTGCGAATTCAAAAAATTGTTGATGGTAGAAGCATCGTAATTGAAAAAATTTGCCTCTATTTAAAATCCAGGATCACTTTTATTCAAGTATATGCATTCGATAATTTAATTGCCTGTTTCAATAAAAAATTTACTTTTACAAACCAAAAACTAATTTCTATATAGTTTAGCTCTACCTAACCAAGCAAAAATTACTCATGAAACAAGCAACTTTGAAGTTAACGGCATTGGCTATGCTGATAGGATGTTCTTTTGTCGTTAAGGCGCAAAGCAGCAGTACAAATTCTATAAACGTTGTTACTACAGCCGTTCCATTTTTAAGAATTTCACCAGATGCACGCTCAGGTGGCATGGGCGACGTTGGAATTGCCACTACGCCGGATGCTAATTCATCTTTTTGGAACCAGGCAAAAATTCCTTTTGCACTAAGCAAATCATCTATAGCAGTTACTTATACTCCCTGGTTAAAGGGGCTTGATCTTAATGATGTATATCTCGCTTCACTTGCAGGATATTACCAACTTGATGAGTTGCAGGGTATCTCAGCGTCTCTTCGTTATTTTAGTCTCGGCAATATTCAGTTTACTGATTATTCGGGTCAAATCACAGGAGACTTCAGGCCAAGAGAATTTGGCGCTGATATTGGATATTCCCGCAAACTTTCTGACAACCTGGGCTTAGGCATCGCTTTACGATATATTAATTCAAATCTTACTGGCGGCGGAGTTTCGCAGGGAGGTACGGTGTATAAAGCTGGAAACTCGGTGGCAGCAGATCTTTCGGTATTCCATGATGGTACTGTTAACAGCACCGATGGTTCCGGGCTTAACTGGGGTATTACTCTTTCAAACCTTGGTACCAAAATTTCTTATACAAATGATGCATCAGAAAAAGATTTTATTCCGGCAAACCTCGGCTTAGGCATTGCATATGTAAAAACTGTTGATGATGCCAATAAAGTTACTTTCGGATTAGATATCAACAAGCTGTTGGTACCGACTCCACCACTCCTTAATGATTCTGCGGGGTTGGCAAACTATCACAGTAAAGGTGTGGTAAGCAGTTGGTTCAGTTCATTTGGCGATGCGCCGGGCGGTTTTAGCGAGGAATTAAAAGAATTCCAGGTATCAGTGGGTGCGGAATATTCTTACAACAACCAATTTGCTTTCAGGGCAGGTTATTTTTATGAAGCACCTACCAAAGGTGATCGCAAATATTTTACCGTGGGAGCAGGATTGAACTATAACATGTTCGGTCTTAATTTCTCTTATCTTATTCCTTCAGGAAACGGAATAAACAGAAATCCGTTATCAAACACTTTGCGCTTCAGTCTTATTTTCAATCTTGATAAAGATTCAGCGCCGGTAAGCACACAATAAATCTTGACAAAAGAATTTTATATAAAACCTCCGAACTTCGTGAGGTTTTTTTGTGGGGTAATGATGTCAATTTTATGGGTTAAAAAAATTTTTAAACATACGCCGTCAGTCATATGTTTTCAAGTAAGAACTAATGGCTATTTTAGTTCATAAAATATTCAAAAAGCTTCGATAATAAAAGATTTATTATGTCATTTAGGATAGGTTTAGGAATAGATTTTCACCAGTTGGTTGAAGGACGTGATCTTTGGCTTGGTGGTATAAAGCTGGAACATACAAAAGGCGCATTAGGGCACAGTGACGCGGATGTATTGCTTCACGCTATCTGTGATGCCTTGTTGGGAGCCGCTTGCCTTGGAGATATTGGCGTTCATTTCCCAGATACCTCAGTTGAATTTAAAAATATTGACAGCAAGATTTTATTAGAAAAAACATTCGCACTTATCGGGAAATCCGGGTATAAGATTGGAAATATTGATACAACTGTTTGTATGGAAGTGCCGAAGATCAAACCATATATTCCTGCTATGCAAAAAGTAATTTCTAAAATACTCTCTGTTAATGAAAATGTTGTTTCAATCAAAGCAACCACTTCAGAAAAGATGGGGTTTATCGGTCGTGAAGAAGGTGTAGCCGCTTATGCCACGGTACTATTGGAATCAATAGAATAACTCTGGCTAATTTTTTTTCATAGGCCCAATTGCCTGCTTATCTTTGTCGCAATGCAAGAAGTGGAAATAAAAATCATTAACACGTCCAAAAATAACTTACCGGAATACGCCACCCACGGTTCATCCGGCCTTGATTTGAAAGCTAACCTCGATGCGGCTGTGGTGTTACAACCATTAGAACGAGCAATGATCCCCACAGGAATTTTTATTGAATTGCCTTTTGGTTTTGAAGCACAGGTAAGGCCACGAAGTGGGCTGGCTTTTAAGCATGGTATCACCTGTTTAAATTCGCCGGGTACGGTTGATAGTGATTATCGTGGAGAGTTGAAAGTGATTCTTGTAAATTTATCGAACGAATCTTTTTCGATTAATCATGGTGAGCGTATAGCCCAGGTCGTTATATCAAAAGTAGAAAAAGCAATCTGGCAACCAGTGGTACAACTAGAATCCTCCGTAAGAGG
>JBDTSD010000245.1:0-5829 GCA_039931355.1 Ginsengibacter sp. | reverse complement strand
TTAATTGCTCGATTAAATCAGCCAAAATTGATCGCTGCTTAAACCGAACTCAGGTAAGTAAGATAAGACTAACAAGGGATTTTGTTGGTCGATTACCGGATGGTGCGTCGGTAGATATGCATTCACTTCTTTTAAAAGATGTTCTGAAATTATATCCTGCACTTGACTCGCAATGGCATTCCAGGGATTGTTCTGATTACTGGACTTTGTCTAACGATACTATTTCTTTTTATGTGAAGATTGATAAAGATAAAAAACCGCAGTATCCGATTGATGAAGCGTATTATTTAGAAAAACCAATAGATGGAATTGATATTTTCATTTCTTGCTATGGCGTTTACCACAGGTCTGATCATTTTAGTTTGTTTTCACCCGATGAACCCACGTATTTTCTCGACAGCATCAGAGTAAACCAGGGCGTACTGCAAAATTATAAACCATCCGAAATTGCATTTGTTTCTGTTTACAAAGACGAAACTGCTATTAAACTTGCAGGCCCGCAGGCAAAAAATGGTTTAATTTATATTACTA
This sequence comes from Ginsengibacter sp., assembly GCA_039931355.1. Taxonomy (GTDB): domain Bacteria; phylum Bacteroidota; class Bacteroidia; order Chitinophagales; family Chitinophagaceae; genus Ginsengibacter. Next base: position 5,298 of record JBDTSD010000245.1, on the reverse strand, counting down.
CAAAAGAGTTTGCAAGAGATCATTATCGGGACTACTTTAAATCAAAATCAGCCGTTAATAAAAACAGCACCCAATTTCAGCAGCCATTTTGGAGAAGGCAAACCTATTTTTGCTTTCATAAAATGTCTTAATTTTTGCATCAAAGTTTTATTGGTAACAGGGTTTGGTGAGGAACAATTAAAGATGCCATCCAGGTTTTTATTTTCATTGATAAATAATATTATTTGATATAGATCTTCAATATGAATCCAGCTAAACATTTGGTGACCATTTCCCTGTTTGCCTCCTAAGCCAAAACGTACAAGATTTGTCATGGGCTTCATTACGCCTTCATCTTTCCCCAATACAATCGCTATTCGTAACAACACCTGTCTTGTGTTTGATAAATGAAAATCAAAGAATGATTTTTCCCATGTCTTTGCAACTTCAACCGAAAAACCTTTACCGATTTCGCCGCTCATTTCAGTCATTGGCCTGTCTTCTGCGTGGCGATAGATCGTAGCTGTGCCTGCATTAAGCCAAAGCTTTGGTGGATTTGAACATTTCTTTATTGCTTCCCCAAGTATTTTTGTGGTTTCGGTTCTCGATGAAAATATTTCTTCTTTATTCTTTTTATTATACCTGCAGTTTACTGATTTGCCGGCAAGGTTAATCAGCAGTTCTGAAGCCTCAAGCGCTTTTGCAATCTCATCTTTATCATTCCAGTTTACAAAACCTTTTTGCCTTGAAATTATAATTACTTCACAAGATGATTCTTCAAACTTTTTTTGAAGATATTTTCCGATAAAACCGCTACCACCTGCAATTACTATCTTCTTCATACTCCAGTTAATTTAAAATGATTAATAACATTCATTACAAATAGCCAAATGAAAATTGCTGCGAAAGAAATAAACAATGTATTCATCAGCACTTCGCCAACCTTAAATATTATTTTATTTGGTATCTCGTACATGGGATAATAAGCAAATTGTGTAATTACTTTTCCTGTCCAGTAAGCGGCAATAAGTCCGGTGATCGCTGTTGCCAGGCCAGTACCATTTTTGAGCTCATTGGTTAGTAGAAGGGTGATAAGGCCGAATGAAAAATTCGGCCCCTGCATATACCTGCCATAGGTTTTTGCGATTTCCTGGTTTAATGGCTTCAGCTTTTTGATGTCATTATACCAATCAAATACGACATGCCTTATATATGGATAAGTAATGGCTGTAAAAATTTGTCCGATTGCTGCGATAATGATAAGAAAATTTGGTACAGAAAATTTCATAAACAGGAATTTTTAATTACTTAAAGATTTTGATAAAGCTTCCCCAAAACCAATTCTCCTCGGCTTTTATCATCACACTCATTATTTTATCTGCATGCACGGAGAACTTCTTGATATTATTTACTGTATCGGTAAATGATTTTATTTCTGTATTGCGTTTATCGCCTTCTACACGGCTTAGTTCATCAAGCAGCTTTACCATTGGATCAAGCTCTCTTTTTTTTCTTTGTTCCATAATATTCATGGCAACCTTCCAAATATCTTTTTCGGCAGCAAAATATTCTTTTCTATCGCCAGGTGTAATTACTTTCCTTACAAGGTTCCAATCCATTAGTTCCCGGACATTCATATTAACATTACCCCTGCTAATACTTAGCTGCTCCATGATATCGTCTGTGCTTAAATTTTTATCGGCAATCAGCAATAACGCATGTACCTGCGACATGGTTCTATTAATACCCCATTGACTTGCCAATACTCCCCACTGTTCGATAAACTTTTGTTTTGCTTCTGTTATATTCATAGTGCAAAGAAAGTAATTATTTCTGAACTTTCAATAATTATTGAAAGTTCAGAAATAATATATTAGTGTAACAGGTGAAAATTAAAAATTTTCCTCACCAAACGGAAGGTTATATATACAAAATAACAATTTACTCTCCTTCAGCCACATCACGCTTTGATGGCTTCCTTGTCCTGTTCGTTTCAGCACCACACATCTTCACAATCTTTGGCGTGAACTTTCCAACAACATCTACCAATGCTTTCTGCGATTGCATCACAAGTTCTATATCCTTGTAGGCAAAGGGCGCTTCATCCAGTCCGCCGCCGAGCAACTTTACATTATGCCTGGCAAGTTCTTCTTTCAATGCATTGTGTGTAATGTTTGCTATAGCTTGTGTGCGGCTCATCTTGCGACCTGCACCATGCGATGCTGAATTTATGCTGGCTTCTTCGCCTTTACCTTTTACAATAAAACCGGGCGCCGTCATACTGCCGGGAATAATACCCAGCACATCTTTACCTGCAGGTGTTGCCCCCTTACGATGTACTATTACTTCTTTATTACCGTGCCTTTCTTTCCATGCAAAGTTGTGATGGTTCTCTACCATTGTCACTGGCTTGCGGCCTAATTGCTTCGCAATTTTTTCATGTATCACATGATGGCAGGCACTTGCATAATCGCCTGCAAGATTCATTGCCATCCAGTATTCTATTCCTTCTTCTTCATCCAACGTAAACCATGCAAGATGTTTTGCCTCCTGTGGCAAACGGCGCTTGCTCATGGCAAGCCGTGTGTAATGATTCGCAATGTTTGCGCCTAATCCGCGGGAACCGCTATGCGATACAAAACCAACATATTTACCTGCCGGAACATTTAATACATCATCGGCTTCGTCAATTTCAATAATGCCAAACTCTGCAAAGTGATTGCCGCTGCCGGATGAACCCAATTGCTTCCATGCACGGCCATGCAGTTGCTTCAGAAGGGGCAATTCATAAAATGCTTTATGTTCCATTACTTCATGGTTAGATGGTTGTTGAAACATTGCACCGCTGCCAAACAGAGTTGATTCATTGAGTTCACGCACAAAGAATGCTTCACGCTGCGTGAGATCTTTTACGTCGATATCAAAAATGCTCAGGCACATGCGGCAGCCGATATCAACACCAACACCATAAGGTATTACTGCGTTCTCTGTTGCAAGTACGCCTCCAATAGGCAAACCATAGCCATGATGCGCATCGGGCATTAACGCACCGGCAACTGCAACCGGCAATTTTGCCGCCGCATACATTTGATGCATCGCACCTTGTTCAATATGTTCCGCACCAAAAATATTGAAGTGTATGCCTGTATTATTCAATGAAATTTCCGGGGCTTCTTTATCTTCTTTTGGCAATAATTTTTCAGCAATTGATTGCAATACTTCATCAGTTGCATAATCCTTTGGTGACTGCAATACGGCTTTCAATATTTCAAATGCTTCTTCTTTTGTGTGATGTTTAAAATGTTTCTCCATCACGTTCATCGCCACAGGAATCACCGGGCTTTCTGGATAACCGATTGAGCGGAGTTCTTTGGCTGATATTTTTAATTTGTTCATATTGTTATTTCTTTGCCACAAAGACATGGAGGCAAAGAGTTGCTCTAAGTCTTTGTGTCTTTAGGTTTCTTTATAATATTCTTTTCGCATTTCAGTCAATAATCTATTGATGCTTTCAACATCCGGCTTTTGAGGTAGCCCTGATTTCTCATATAAGCCGGGCAGTTCATCTTTCAAATCTTTAGCTTTTAAAAGCAACTCGTCATATTCATACTTTCCTTCTTTAATAGCCAAAAGAAATTCCCTGTCTTTCCTATAGACATTTACTGTTCCTTCAGTTGCTATTTCTTTTGCCATCAACAACAATCTGAATACATGCATCATGTTCTTGGAATCATAATTCTTACCGTGAGACATTGTCGTATTATACCGAGCTTCGTTTCTTTTACTTACCCACTCCCAATACTCTTTATATTTTTTACAATAAACAGAATATCCATCTTTGTTGAAGTATAATAGTCCAGACGACATTTCGCCTTTTGGAATACTACTTAATGCTACATCGTTTGTATTCTCTTTTTTTATAACTCCGGAATATTTTATAACATCAGAATAATAGATATTATAACAATCCCGTAAATGCGCAATAACTGAAAGCCCAAGTTGATTTTGTTGCCATTGCTTTACTTCCAAAAATTGCTTCAATGGAACTGACTCCTTATTCTCATACACGTAACAAAAGTCCAATACAGATTTCCTTTCTTCTTCAACAGGATTTACAATTTTCTTTTCCAGGCCATAAGCTTTTTTGATCTGCGTGAAAGCATAATTTGCAAACGTCTTTTCACAGAGCCTGGAAAGAAATATGTTCGTATTAAGCTTTCTCATAATTGCATTCTTCTGTAAGACGAATTGATCCGGTGTGTTCAGCATCTCAAGAATGTTAGGGTTGTTCTTTGACAGTAACTCCATAAATTTTCTCAATTCATAATATGCTATATCATTTGTTTCGTTATTGACTTGTGCTGTGTATTCAAGAGAATAATACATATCTTTTGGTAATACAAATACACCTCTTATGTCGGTATCGGACTTTGCTGTATCAAGGCCATAAGATTTACTTCCGGTTATCACTTCAAATACCAGCAAACCATTTTGTTTAACCCAATCAATTGTCAAGACTTCCATTCAATATTTTTATAAAAAAGTCATTCAATAAAGTATAGCTGTTATTATTTGTTCCAAAATTTTTTTTTGAGGCTTCAATATTATTCCATAGCTGCATCAACCACTTATCCAGCCTTGTTTCTTTAGCATAAAGAAATTTTTCGCCAACCGTAACTTTGAGTAAGATTAGTTTTCTTAATTGTTGCTTTTTTTCTTCATCCAATAGTTGCATTAGTCCTTCTATATGCATTGGAAGAACGTTTTTATTCTGTATTATCCAGTTACAGGAAAGTAATGATCTAATAAAATAGAAATACTGCTTCAGCTTAATCAGTTTCTGATCTTTTATATCTTCTAAAAATTTCTTTGCCAATGAATGATGATGATAAAAAACAGCTACCGGAGAATAATATTCTTCTATTAATTTTATGAAAGAATTCTTAAATCCATCTGCAGCATAATATTCAATCGGCGATTGAAATCTCTCTATTAATGGTGCATTAGATTTTTTTAGTAACACTAAACTTTTTTTAAGATCCCATCCTGTTATATCCAGTTCTTCATTCAATATAAATTCTATTGTATCCTTTCTTTCCCACAAACTGAGATACCAATCTCTTTCATGCATATAGATAAATCTTATGTCGTAGTCACTATCTGGTGATGGAAAGCCCCAGGCCCTGCTTCCTGTTTCACAGGCGTACAATATTTTTACATCGTATTGCCTTTCTATTTCAGCTATTATGTTTAATACGTTTTCCACCTGCTACATTATTTTTTATATTTTCCATTATAAGTGTTCAGATAAATTTCCTC
>JBDTSD010000244.1:0-5836 GCA_039931355.1 Ginsengibacter sp. | reverse complement strand
CATTGATAGGGCTTTTGGTAGTAAAATTCTGATTACCTGCAGATACATCCGTTGACGAAACTCTTCGCCAGTTATCAATGTTATCTCTCTTGCCCCAAACACGTTTAAACTCTGCAAAGCCTTTTGATTTTAGAGAGGCATTATAAAAATACCAATCGCCTTTGCTATCTGTTGCTGAAAAAAGATCAGGTGGGGCATTTTGTGTGCCAAAGAAATCAGCTGCGGAATTTGTATAATCCGTCTCAACATCACTAATGCCGCGTTCCTTTCTTAATGTTTTGGACAATTTCTTTATGAATGCATCCCGGTCTGACCCCGACATTGCAGCAATAGACTGCAGGCTGTCTTCCCTTTCTATTACGTTTAAATTTTCTACAATTTTTTCGAGTGCATTTCTGCGGTCGCGTATCAGCGTGAGGTCTCCAAGCGTGGTATCGCCGGTTTGCAGGCTATCATAAAAAGCAAAAGCTTCTTTATAGTTTTTATTACGATAATTTATCTCTGCTAAATTGAGGAACGCCCTGTTTTTATACGATACATTTAATTCATTATAAAAAATGCTTTTCTTAAAATAGTAAACAGCCGCCGCGGTATCAGGCTTCTCCATTGCAAGATCAGCTGCTGAGAAAAATATAATGTCACGGTACAGGTCGTACTTATCTTTTTTTGACATGCGCACAAGCCTGATAATACTCTTATCAATCTCTGAAGGGTCTTTGCTTTTCAGCATTTTCGCTTTATTGAGATTGGCATAAATATCCATCAACGGATCAGTAGTATGGCGACTGGCTTTATCATAATAATCGGAAGCCGTTTCCTGGTCGTTATTTATTTCACTAAGTTGAGCAAGCAGGTATTCACGCCTTGCTTTGTCTTCCATATCAATGGCGTTCGGTAATGCATTTTCCAGGTGACTAATGGCGCTGTCATACATTTGTTGCTGATAAAACCAATAAGCTCTTGTTTCCTCTAATGCAGGCTGCAGCCTTCCAGGAAATGCCGGATCGTTCACAAGCGTGTTTATCAAACCCGCAGCGTCAGCATATTCCTGCATATCTATAAGCGTTCTTATTTGCCATATAAATGCATCGTTCCTGCTTGGTGGGCGTGAAGTAGCTTTGTCCACCAGGTTGCGGTCTTCTCTACTGGAAATGCTCAACGCATGATTACCATTATTATTAGAACCTACCACCAACTGGTCATCATCTTTCTTTTTTCTCGGGAAGAGATTATAATTAATAAATTGAAAGGTCATGGAGGCGGAGTCAAAATCCTGTTGCAGGTAATAAGCCTTGCCAATAAGAAGGTATAAATTATCAACCCAATTGCTTCTAAGATCGTGTAATAAAATACCGGCAGTTGCTTTATAAATTACAGAATCAAGCTCGGTACTTTGGGCAGCAGTCCCGGTGAGTGAATAGCTGTAAAATGGAAGAAGTTTGGCGTAGTCATCTTTATTGGACAAACGTGCCCTTTCAATAACTTCATTTATTTTGTTATTCGCATTAAAATAATAGTTATAATGGCTTACTGTATTTTGAACAAGCCTCCGGGGAACCGTAAATTTCTTTTCGCCAGTCTTTTCTGATTTGAGTGTCTTAGTTTTAAATTTTTCAGGTTTGTCTTTTTCAAGGTCAATGGTAATTTTGCCCAATTGCGCATGAAGCTGAGGAAGTAAGAAGAATGAAAAAAATAGAATATAAAAAACTTTTACCATCCGGCTGTTCATAAATTTAACAAATGTTACAGAAGTATTGCAGTGGGATAGGAGCATATCTCTATTAACTTCCATTCCGCAAAAATATTTTAAAAATACGGTTATTTTAGGCTTATTATCTTTTAATGGGCACCGTTCAGTATTTTTAACAACCTAAAAAATTACTATGGCTTTGCCTGCAGGCAATACATCTCTGAGGCGGCTTCGAAACCGCTACCGTCTTGTTGTTCTTAATGAAGATACTTTTGAAGAAGTGGTGGCTTTTAAGATAAACAGGGTGAGCGTATATATTGCTCTTTGTACGTTATTTGTTGTATTAGTAGGTGCGACCGTAGCGTTGATAATGTTTACGCCTCTTAAGCTTTACATACCGGGTTATGGGGAAGCGCAAAAAGCAAAGGAATACGAAACACTTAAAGTAAAGGCCGACTCTATTGAGCAGTCATTGCTGAAAAAACAACAATACATAAACAACATTGAAAAAGTATTGAAGGGGAATGTGGTGCCGCTCGATACGACGCGGCTAAAGGTGAAAGACATTGAAAAGAGCCGCGACTAAAAGCATCTTAAATTTTAAAAAAAATGGATTCCGGAAACGAAGGCAACAAACAACTATACCGCTACGCGGGGATGGCTACGCAGTTTTTGGTAAGTATCGGGCTTGGTGTGTTCATGGGGTTAAAGATAGATCAATGGACAAGTATATCGTTTCCGTTGTTTGTATGGTTGCTTCCTTTATTAGTTATATCCGGCATGTTATACGTTTTTATAAAAGACACTTCTACCCGGAAATAATTTTATAGGAGTACGTAGAATAAGAATAAAACCAGGCATTAAAGCTTTATAACAGAATAAATGATGCAATTGAAGGATAGTGTAAATTGGGGAAACTTAGAAGAATAATCAGACCTCGCTCCTTCAACTTTATTAGCTTATTCTACCGTAATAATTAATAAGGTTAACTAAAACGGTCACATTCTCGACGAAGGTTTAATACCAAAATCAATCATGTTTTTTTTAATTTATATAGAAATAAGAAGCAAATAAAGAAGTTAGTTTTTGCTTATTCTATTTAATTTCAATTTTTATAATGACAAAAAAATATATTCCTCTTTTAGTACTGTTCATAAGCGTAATGGTGATAGTCTTTGTTTTTAAAGCGGCACTACAATCGGTTGGCTTTAATATTTCCTTTCTTTATATCGCCAACACTATTTTATTTGTTTTAAGTTTTTCAGGATTTTTACTGCAACTGAAAGGGTTGCGGTCCACCAATACTCATGCCTTTATCCGTGGGGTATATGCCTCATTACTGTTGAAGATATTTATCGTTATCATCGTCGTGTTTGCTTATGTTTTTCTCACGCACGGCAAAATAAACAAGCCATCATTATTTACCTCTATGGGTTTGTATATCGTTTATACCAGTGTGGAAGTAGCCCAACTAATGAAAATTGTCCGTAAGAAAACCAATGGCTAAAAAAGAATCTCCACTTCAGCAATTAATTACTTACCTGCCCGGGGGTTCGTTTGAAGAAGTAGCAGCATACCTTACCGAATTTAAGGTACATCTAACAATAACCCGTGAACGCAGAAGTGTTTTAGGTGATTACCGAAACCAGCTACCGGGTAAAAATCACCGGATAAGTGTAAATGGAAATCTTAATAAATATTCTTTCCTGATAACTTTATTGCACGAACTTGGACACCTCGTTGCTTATGAAAAATTCGGTAACCGCATACAGGCACATGGAAAGGAATGGAAAACTGAGTTTGGAAAAATATTAGCGGTATTCATTTCCAAAAAAATATTTCCGGATGATATAAAACATGAGCTGGCTAAAAGCTTAAAAAATCCCGCTGCAAGTTCCTGTGCTGAAGATACTTTATTGAGAATACTGCGGAAATATGATGCACACAAACCGGGTATTTTTCTTCTGGAAGAATTGCCTCCGCATAGTACATTCAAAGTAAAAGGCGGACGCACTTTTATAAAAGGCAATAGGGTACGAAAAAGATTTTTGTGTAAAGAAAATGATTCAGGGAAACTGTTTCTTTTTAGCCCGGTAGCGGAAGTAGAACTTGTGAGTGAATCTTCATAGATCAAAGAATGATTTGCACCCCTTATTTACAGTATGTCTGTGATTTAGCTAAACTGTTACTATAATTTAGATGCCAGGAGAACACTTATAATAATATTCCATATTCACTGTACTATTCTTTTAAAAATTTGATATAAATATTGTCTTCATTTAATTTTATTAAATAAACACCTGCCGGTAAGGTTGATACATCAAGATCCATGTTTGAAATTCCATTCACTAAGTGTACGCTATGTGTTTGAATTACTCTCCCCGTCAAATCTGTAACTTTTATCACTGCGTCTTTTGGTTTATCGTACATTATTTTTGCATGCAAAATATCTTTGGAAGGATTTGGATATACCTGGATACCGCGTTTGAATTTGTTAGTAACTGCTACAGTTTTGCTGTACGTAAATGCACCATCAATATCTACCATTTTAAGGCGATAAAAGTTTTGACCTGTCTGATCAAAATGATCACTGTACTCATAATTTTTGATGCCAAGGCCATTGTTATTCGATGTCTTAACTTTTGCAAGATCACTAAACTCAGTCCCGTTGTTACTTTGCTCTACCATAAAATAATCTGTATTTATTTCAGCTTCAGTTGTCCAGGATAATCTGTTTGCCATGCCTTCATTGGTTACATTAAATGATAGAAGTTTGAGTGGAAGTGGTGACGCATTAATAATGAAAGACTGAGAAACGGTGCCTGTTGGTTCAGCATTCAGCAGCAATAAAATAACGTCATTACTATTAGCATTAAACATGCCGACACTTGCCGGTGAATTATTGTTGCGTGACAAACAAGCCCAGCCCGTGTTGCCGCAGGTTGCATTTATTTTATAATAATAATCTACATAAGTATTATTATCTGCTGTAGCATTTATTTGATAGGTGCCGGAGGTTGGAGCTACCAATCGATAAATGGTTTCCTGCCCGCCTTGCCCGGTGGTATTAGTACAACCTTGCCCGTTCATGTTATTGGGATAATTAGGATCACCGAAGCCAAGGGAATTGAATTGAATTGTATTTCCAACGGAAATATCAATAATTGAACTGCATACATTCGTAGCGCAATTAATTTGAAAAGATTGCGAAACGGTTCCTGTTGGTTCAGCATTTGCGAGCAGCAGGATCACCTCACCTGCGTTTGCAAATATGGCACCAATCCCTGCCGGTGAATTATTGTTGCGTGACAAACACTTCCAGCCCGTGTTGCCGCAGGTTCCATTTATTTTATAATAATAATCTACATAAGTGTTATTATCTGCTGTCGCATTTATTTGATAGGTTCCGGTAGCCGGAGCCACCAATCGATAAATGGTTTCCTGGCCACCCTGTGCAGTAGTATTAGTACAACCTTGCCCGTTCATGTCGCTGGGATAATTAGGATCCCCGAAGCCAAGAGAATTGAATTGGATTGTATTACCACAGGATATATCAGTAATCGCATTGCATACATTCGTAGCGCAATTAATTTTGAAAGACTGAGAAACAGTTCCTGTTGGTTCAGCATTTGCGAGCAGCAGGATCACCTCACCTGCATTTGCATATATTGCACCGATCCCTACTGGTGAATTATTGTTGCGTGACAAACACTTCCAGCCCGTGTTACCGCAGGTTCCATTTATTTTATAATAATAATCTACATAAGTATTATTATCTGCTGTAGCATTTATTTGATAGGTTCCGGTAGCCGGAGCTACCAACCGGTAAATGGTTTCCTGCCCGCCTTGCCCAGTGCCATTAGTACAACCTTGTCCGTTCAGGTTATTAGGATAATTAGGATCACCGAAGCCAAGGGAATTAAATTGAACTGCGTTTCCACAGGAAATATCAATAATTGAACTACATACATTCGTAGCGCAATTAATTTGAAAAGACTGAGAAACGGCGACTGTTTTTTCAGCATTTGCGAGTAGCAGGATCACCTCACCAGCGTTTGCAAATATGGCACCGATCCCTGCCGGTGAACTACTGTTGCGTGACAAACACTTCCAGCCCGTGTTACCGCAGGTTCCATTTATTTTATA
>JBDTSD010000243.1:0-5860 GCA_039931355.1 Ginsengibacter sp. | reverse complement strand
GATGATGTGATGGTGCATCCCTTGTGGGTTTACAATGTTTGGAATACATTTAATGATGTAAATATTGCCGCAATGACCGGGCTGGTTATAGCGTCTGAGCTTAACACACGTTCGCAATACCTCTTTGAAAAATATTGGAGCTTTAACCGTGGCTATATTGATAAAATATATGACAGCGATTTTTTCGAGTCAACCTTGAAGGCAGGGCCGCCTGTGTGGGAAATCGGTGCGGGAGCTAATATGGCATTTAGAAAATCAGTGTTTAAAGAGACAGGATATTTTAATGAATATTTAGACGTAGGTACCGCCGGCTGCAACGGCGATTCTGAAATGTGGTACAGAATATTGGCAAAAGGAAAGTCTATCACCTATAACCCAAGAGCTATTACATACCACGAGCATCGTAAAGACTTAAAGGAATTAAAAAAGCAAATATTTAACTATATGCGCGGATATACCGTGGCTGCTTTATTGCAACAAAAAATGTCTCCTGCCGCCGGTTATAAAAAAGAAATTTTTCGCCGGCTGCCGCGATATTATTTGTCTTTGATAGCGAAGGGATTTCCATACAAAAAAGATGAATTTTATACAACCTTCGTTGAAATGAAAGGTATATTATCCGGCCTGCGATATTATTATAAAAATGCTGACAGGCTTTATCATTCCTCAACGAATGAATATGAATAGAGCATTACCTGCAAACCCGGTAATTTCAATAATTATCCCATGCTTTAATCACGGAAACTATTTGGAAGAGGCGCTCGAAAGCATCTTTTCCCAGCAATACGAAGCTGTAGAAATTGTAGTGGTTGACGATGGGTCAACGGACAATACAAAAGCTGTAACTGAACAGTATAATCAGGTAAAATATTTTTACCAGGATAACAAAGGCTTATCCGCAGCAAGAAACACAGGAATAAAAAACTGTTCCGGCGATCTCCTGGTATTTTTAGATGCTGATGACTGGCTCTTACCAGGGGCACTGAAAACTAACCTGGCTTTTTTTAAAAGCCATCCCGATGTGGCCTTTGTATCGGGAGGTTTTAAGTCAGTATATATGGATTCCGGGGAAAGTATTGATACAACTTATGAAGTAACTTCTGATCATTATATTAATTTTCTACGAAATAATTTCGTTGGTATGCATGCGGCCGTTATGTATCAGCGCTGGGTCTTTGACGAATTTTATTTTAATGAAGCATTACGTGTTTGCGAAGACTACGATTTGTATTTAAGAATTTCAAAAAGATACCCGGTTTATCATCATACGCATTTAATTGCAGCTTATAGGAAACACAGTTCCAATATGTCTTCCGATATCCCTAAAATGTTACGAGGTGTGTTAGGTGTATTAAACTCGCAGGACAAAAGCACAATGAGTGTGGCCGAAATGAAAGCTTATTCTGCAGGGAAGAAAATCTGGAAAGAATATTATGGCAGGGAATTGTATGATAATCTTAAACAAAATAAAAGAGCCGCTACGCGATCTGAACTATTAATTTTAATGAAGTATTATCCGCGTTTGGCAATCAAATACTTTTTAAAATTTTTTATAAAATGATAAAAGCATTTATAAAAAAAGCGATTCCGACATCTGGCAAAAGGCTTTTAGGTGCAATGGGGTTGCTTAATTTTTTACCGGATGTAGGTAAAGTGCGAAGAGGTGATTTCAACCGCACCACTCCGTTTAGCTATGAGTTCGGATACGACAGGGGCGGGCCGGTCGACCGCTATTACATCGAAAGCTTTTTGAAAAACAATGAGCAAATAATTTCGGGAAGAGTTTTAGAAATCGGGGATAATGAATACACTTTACTTTTCGGCGGTAACAGAATAACTCAAAGCGACATTCTGCATGTAGATGAAAGTAATGAAAAGGCAACATTTATTGGAGATATAAGCCATGCGCCACACGTGCCTGATAATATTTTTGACACGATCATCCTCACCCAAACGCTGCATTTAATATATAATTTTAAAGATGCCCTTCTAACGTGCCATCGTATTTTAAAACCGGGCGGCACACTGCTATTAACGGTTCCGGGAATTACGCCTATTGACCGCGGAGAATGGAACAAGACCTGGTATTGGTCGTTCACAGATAAGGCTTTAAAAAAACTAATACCTGAAACTTTTCCCTCGGGTATTTCAGAGATTCAATCGTTCGGCAATGTATTTATTGCAACCGCTTTTTTATATGGTATGGGCATAACTGAGGTTGAGAAAGATAAATTGAATATAAACGATCCCTGTTTCCAGGTAATTATTACTGTAAAAGCAACAAAGGCAATCTCTTAATGTGGTTCAGCAGGACAAATAAAATTAAAAATTCCGCGCATACGGCGCTGGTGCTTATGTATCATAAAATTGGTGAGCCCGCTACAGACGTATGGGATATTGCAGTAAGTGAGCAAAACCTCGAGGAACATTTACTTTATTTAAAAGATGAAAATATTGTTTCCCTGGACGAGCTAACGCATTCCCTCAAAAAAAAGAAATTAAAAAAAAATTGTATTGCGATAACTTTTGACGACGGCTATATTGATAATTTTTCGCTGGCGAAACCTTTGTTAGAAAAATATAAATTACCGGCAACATTTTTCATACCGACAATAAACATCGTGCAGCAAAAAGAATTTTGGTGGGATGAACTTGAATACCTTTTTCTTGGTATAGAAGAGTTACCTGCTTCGCTCTCTATTTATATCAATGGTATTGAAGTTGCGTTTGACATTGGCATAGAAGCAAAGCTAAGTTTTGAAAATAAGCTGAAGCATAAAGCCTGGAAGCCTTACGAAGAAAATCCTCCCACAATACGCTGTGCTGCATTTTTGAAAATATGGGAATTGCTTAAACCTCTTCGTGACGATGAACAACAAAATTATTTGAATGTAGTAAGAAAATGGATTGGGGTTTCTGCTGCAAAGCGTGAAGAATTTCAATGCATGTCAGCAGTTGACTTGCAACAACTTGCTGCTCATAAATTATTCCAAATCGGCGCACATACCACTTCGCATATTGCGCTGGCATTCCACGATAAAGATTTTCAAAAAAAAGAAATCATTGATAACAAACGCTTCTTAGAATCCGTAATTCACAAAAAAGTTGATCTGCTTGCATATCCCTACGGTAATTATAATGATGAAACATTAACTGCCGCCCGGAAAGCCGGAATGCGAGCTGCATTTACGACAGAAGAAGGAATTCTTAGCGACACAGCCAACCTATATCGTATCAACCGGTTCCAGGTTAAAAATCAAAATGGGATTGAATTTAAAAATAACCTTGACAAATGGTTAAATCATTAATGAATGGAAAATAGTGAAGCGCCTAAAATATCTGTAATAACTTGTTTTTTTAATGTAGAAACATTTATTGAGGAGACCATACAAAGCGTTTTAAGCCAGCACTATGATAATTGGGAACTGTTGCTTATTGATGATGGATCACAAGACGCCAGCACTAACATTGCAAAAGAATATGCTTCTAAGTATCCCGGGAAAATTCACTATTATGAACATGAAGGCCATAAAAATAAAGGCCTCAGCAATAGCCGCAATTTAGGTATTGAGATTTCCTTGGGCGAGTTCATAACTTTTTTGGATGCTGACGACACATGGCTGCCGCGGTACTTAACACATCAAGTGGAAATTTCCAGGGAAAATCCATCTTGTGCAATGATATGCGAGGCTACAGAATATTGGTATAGCTGGCATACGCCGGAGCATACAAATAATATAATTCCGATTGGTGTCGGCCAGCAGGACGCTGCTTATGCTCCTCCACAACTTATGTTATCGTTGTATCCATTGGGCGAGGGGGCAGCACCATGTATGTGTGGTGTAATTATAAAAAAGAAAGTGCTTGAAAAATATGGAGGCTTTGACGATTCATTTAGGGGTATGTACGAAGACCAGGTATTCTTAAGCAAAATTTATTTGAATGAAAATATTTTTATTTCATCTGCCTGCAATAACCGCTACAGGCAAAGGACTAATTCTCTTATAGGAAAATCCTTTGCTGATGGAAACTATTACGATATAAGAAAGCGCTTTCTTATTTGGCTAAAAAATTATATTTCTGAAAAGAATATTTCTGATCATTCGGTAAAAGAAAAAGTGGAAGCTGCACTCTCTTTTGAGCCATTAATTACCGTTATCATTTGCTTCTTTAATGAGAAATTATTTTTGCACGAAGCGATAGCGAGTGTGCTGAAACAATCTTATAAATGTTGGGAATTGCAGTTGATGGATGATGGCTCAACAGATGGAAGCAGCGATATTGCTTTGGAATATGCAAGTAAATATCCTGGTCAAATTCGTTACCATGAACATGATGAACATATAAATAAAGGATTAAGCGCCAGCCGCAATCATGGGATCAAAAATTCCAATGGAGAATTTATCGCGTTCCTGGATGCGGATGATGTTTGGCTGGAAAATAAATTAATTACGCAGGTATCAATTTTTCAAAGAAATCCTGGTATTGGCTTGGTTGCAGAAGCATCTCTATACTGGAATGAGTGGGAACCGGGAATAAGGCGAGACAAGGAAATCCCAATTGGAGTTGATGCAGAATGTATTTATGAACCCAATGAACTTATATTATTACTTTATCCATTGGGTAAAGGCGCGGCCCCGGTGCCATCCGGCCTGATGGTAAAAAAAGAAGCTTTGGAAAGAAGTGGCATGTTTGAAGGATCATTCGCCAGGGAATATGCTTTATATGAAGATCAGGCATTCCTGTCTAAGATGTATTTGAAAGAAAAAATTTATATATCATCGGCTTGTAATAATTTGTACAGGCAACGTTCAGGATCTATAGTAACATGGGTTAAGGAAACGGGAAAATATCATACGGTTAGAGAGTTTTTTTTAAGATGGCTTAAGGCTTATTTAAAAAATAATAAGATCAAGAGCAGGCGTCTTAGCATGCGCCTTAATAAAGCCTTATACAGGTATGACTATCCTAAATCTTTTTATGTAACACACGATGTGCCACGCTATTTTTGGAAGGCATTGAAAAAAATAACACCGGGAAAAGTAAAAGATTTTGTAAAATGGAAAGTTTTAAAACTTAAAAAAGAATATTAAATAGACGCGGGTGCTAAGTTTTTGGTTACAATTTTATCAGCTTATTTTTTCAACCAACATAATTATTAATCACTAAGTTTTTTTATGCCATCTTTTAACAATCCAGGTAAGATAATTATCACATGCAGCAAACGATTGTCTCAATATCTGCAAGGTGAGATAATAGAATCAGGTTTTAAAGTTGACAGAGTTTTCTCTACCGGAGTTGAATTGTATGGCAGTCTGAATGACTGCATAAGGTTGAACTTAAACTTGCGTTGTGCCAGCCAGGTTTTATATTCATTAAAATCTTTTTCCTGCAACAATCCTGATGAATTGTATGATAATGTATCCCAGGCAGATTGGGAAAACATCATTGATGAAAAGGGATATTTTTCCGTAACAAGTTTTGTTGATGATCCATCCGTTAATAATTCTTTGTTTGTAAATGTTAGAGTAAAAGATGCTGTTGTTGACCGCTTTCGTAAAATAAAAGATGTGAGGCCGGATTCAGGCCCGCAGCTGCAAAATACGGTGATCCATTTATTTTGGAAAGATGGAATAGCAGAAATATTTATTGATACGTCAGGTGAAACTTTATCGAAACATGGATATAGAAAAATTCCCGGTAAGGCTCCAATGCTGGAATCACTCGCTGCGGCAACGCTGCTTGCAACTAATTGGGACAGGCAATCTGATTTCATAAATCCTATGTGTGGATCTTCAACTCTTGCAATTGAGGCCGCATTGATGGCAACCAACCGGCGGCCAGGCCTGTTCAGAGACAA
>JBDTSD010000242.1:0-5878 GCA_039931355.1 Ginsengibacter sp. | reverse complement strand
AGACGTTCCTTTTTGAAAAACTTTTTTGCCGGTATCATGATTTGTATATCTCAGCATCCAAACATACACACCGGTATCCTGCGGCTCACCTTTTATTCTTCCATCCCATTTAGCAGTCCAGTCATTCGTATGAAATACCAGGTTTCCCCTGCGGTCATATACCTGGAAATCCAGGTTGTCTGCTTTAAATGCATTAAGCGGAAAGAGGTAATCATTCAGGCCATCACCATTAGGGGTAAACGCAGTTGGAACTGCTATGTAGCAAGACTTCAAAACTTTCATATTATTATACGCAGTGTCAAAACAGCCAATATTATTTTTTACGACAAGGCGCAGCGTGTAAATTTTTTCCGCAAATAATATAGGATAATGTTCGGGTAAAGGGGTTTGTAAATTACTTATAGTTCCATCTCCCAGGTCCCAGGTATATGAAACTATGTTTCCAATACTATTATTCACGAACGTTGCTGTATCCTCGGGGCATATTATGTTGCTGACCTCGAAAGCCGCTTTCAATTCATTATCAAGTGTAATTATTTGTGTGGCGCTATCTGAGCAAAGGCCATTGGATACTGATAACATAATGGTCTTAGGACTGAAGTTATTGTAAATAGCTGTGGGGTTTTGTTTAGTGCTGCTGCCTGCATAATCAAGGCTCCACAACCAACCATTCACCCCATTGTTCCCACTATGAAAAAAGGAAATAGCATCGGCTGTGCAGCCCTGCGCTAATTGATAAGTGAAGGAAGCCGAAACGGTATCTTTCAGTGAAAAATTTATAAAGGAACCGGCAGGAGTTTGCTGGCCACACTCGTTTATGATTGTATTGCCATCGCTGCCATTCAATAGCCTCACCTGGTAATTTCCTCCAACCACTATTGCACCTGCTAAATTTAAAGTGATCTCGCTGCTGACTCCATTTACACAATTGCCCGCAGCACTGCTAACTATCACAGGTGAAGGGCCTGTTATCTTAAAGTCGCTTCCATCGGTGGCTATGGATGAGCATAAAATATTTTTCTTAAAAACGAGGTGCATAGATTGCGGCGCACATGCAGGTGTTGTAAGGCTGTCCATAGCCGTAGGTTGTACAGGCAACACCTGGAACGGCACATTATTTCCGGGTTGAATATTTCTGTCACAATTATCCAGGAGCGTATTGTTATCATTGCCATTGACGATTGTCAAAGTATAGTTACCCGGAGGTAAAGGCTTATTCAATTTAAGTTGTACAGTATCCATATCAAAGCTGGCTGTGCAACTATTGCCTGCTGCAGAAATAATAGTTGAATTGCCGGAGGAAATAGTAAAATCACTCCCATTGGCAGCGAGACTTGAACACTTCATTTTTTTATTAAGCACCACGGTAATTTGAGTTGCATCACACGAAGTACCTGCAGCTTTTAAATCCGGTAATACCGGATCTGTTATAACCGCGGTGCCACCGCCGAAAGATAAAGTATATCCATTTTGGGAAGGAGTGAAAGTAGTAAAATGGCTCACTAATAAAATATAATTATGCCCCATTTTTAATGAAGGCATTTTACTAAAGGTAGGATAGGCTGGGCCTGCACAATCCTGTAAGGAAGCACCCGAAGAATTGGTGCCGGTTTTACCTGTGTTACCTGACCAGTTGCAGGCCACAAACAATGAAGCATCTGTGTACACATCATTCGGGTCATGCCCGGTGATATCAAATATCTGCCAGTCATAATCATCATTAAGATCGTAAGGTGTGATCGCAAAAGCAAAGGTGCCCGGCATGTAACAGGTAAATCTATACCAAAAAGGATTTAAGTCTTTAAGCCCATCCCTGCTGCACGGGCCGGGAATATCCCTGCCCCCGCAATATGGAACAATGGCTTGTGTAAAAGAATTGGTACCGCAAACCGGGAAAGCCGTGGAAGGGTTTTGGCCTAATGTAGTGCAAACCTGCGCCTGCATTCGCCCAAAAGCAAATAAGAGAAAAATGAAAATTCCAGCTTTTAATTTCATACGTATAAATGACCCTCAAACATATTCAATCGCTGCAAATATTCATTTATTATTTAACTAACATTTCATTAAAGTCTCTTGCGCCTGAATCAGGCAAATAAAACTCTTTCTACATAACGAATATCATTTTCATCATAAAATTTATCAACCCATTTGCCCGTATCATCAAGTGTAATGGGTTTCTTAGCCACATCTTTTTCTTCTTTATCTTTTAATGATCTGAAGTTATAGTGATCTGTCAACCGGATAGCTTCAATGGCAAAGGCCGTGGCAACATCAGTATCTTTTATACATATTAAATTGTCGCCATTTTCTTTTTCACCGCCAAGGGCCAGGTTAGATGACCCGCAATAAACCTTTGCATCGCTTTTATTAAAATTAAGCACCACAAACTTATGATGTATGGCATGTGCAAGTCCGAGAGAATGTTCCGTATTGAAGGGCGGTGGCAACTCGCGGTTAGCAGCTTTCGCATTTATAAGCAGGCCTGTCTTTTTACCTGGCTTGTACAATGATATTTCATCTCCGGCGCTATCTGTTACGCCATACGTGTAGATCGCATCATTCTTATGCAGTTCCCGCAATGCGGGTATCAGGCTACCAGTGCTGGTTACGCCCAATTCCATAACGGAAAACAAAACAGACTTTGTGCTTTTATCCAATACATTTTTGGTGATCGCATCAATAAGCTGTGCAGCATATTCCGGTGTGTGCGGTGAAAAATTAACTTCCGTTGTCGGCACGGCAGGTTTGTAAAATTTCCTTGGCTGTAAAGCAAAATCGGTCAGGCGAAAGGCAGGCGCTTTACCGTTTTTCCAACAGGCATTAAAAATATCACTGTAATATTCAGCTACATTTTTACTGTCAAAAATCAATACATGATTTGCATTTATATAAAGGCCTGTGTAAGAAAAATTCGTAGAGCCTGTTAAAACTTTATACGGCTTATTATTTTTCTTTAAAATAATTATTTTACAATGTGAGTAGCGGGCGAAGTGGCACCTGAATATTTCCGCACTTCCTGTAGCCACCAATGCAAACCGCTGCGTAAAATCATCCTCTTCCGCCTTATCACCCGTATGCAATGAGGCATTGTCAATAATCATTCTTATACTTCCTCTTGCTGCAAGGTCAAGGCACATTTGCGCAATCCCCGGATCATTGTAATCATAAGCATACATATCCACTGAAATAGCAGCATCATTCAACGCCTCTTTTAAAAGATCATATACTTTTTTTCTTGCAGAAAAACCAAGCCACACATACATATTTTCATAAGTAAAATTTTGATTATTAAAATTGCCGGCCTTGATATTCGTATCGAATAGCCAGTCACCAGCCGGAATCAATTTTTGCTTATTGCCATAGCGATTTGCAAATGCCTGCGACTTTAAAAATGCCCGCGTAAATCCCATACTGAAACCAGCCTTCGTAAAATCATCAACCATTATTTTTACTGAAACAGTTTTTGTATTGTCTTTCGGCAATAATTTTTTATTCTCATCAAGATACCTTGGTGTTGCCATGTAGATGTACTCACCGGTAAGGATACCCGTTTGCTGGTACGAGCCGGGGAAATGCACCCACCGAAATAATTGAATAGGCGAAGTATTGGAACTTGTGACTGTATTTGTTCCGTCAAAATTGAGCAGGTTCCGAATAAAATATTTCCTATTTTTTGGATTAATGTAAGCCAGGGTAAAACCTGCAAAGGTACCATCAGCAGGCTTTTCAGCGAGGTTCATTGCAAGCATTGTCATAGTAGAACCTTGCCAGGCTTTTAATGAAAAGCCATTGTTGGATGCACTTGTAAACATATCAATATTATTAAGTAAGAAATGGGGGCGCAATCCTGGCGGGCAACTTTAATAGCAATGATTGATCATTTATCAAAAAAGATAAAGTGTCACTAAAGTAAAAAAGATTAGTTGAGGAGGGAAATGTTTGAGGAAAATTATAAAGAATTAATTGGAGAAATTGTATTTGCGCTACTCTGAACAACCACGCATTTTTTTGCAATTGCTTGAGACGGAATAGATGAGTCAAATTTTTTTATAGAATTGAGTAGCGTATTTTAGCCCAAATACAAATGTTGTACGTCACCCTATTGAACATCCTACACATATATAAGTATCCATGACTTTGCCGACACGCCCCCACTCTATTTTTATCATATTTGCGAGGCACATAAAACCCAAACATAAACCTAACCTTGCAAAAGAGCTAAAACTGCCCATGTATTGTCTATCCACCGCAGCGCAATAATTACCAACAGTTTTTTGCATAATTTATACTTTCACTTTTTGAGCGACTTTTTATTTCATACAGGTGGAATACGAATGCCAGCACAACAAAAAAATCTTCCCTTTTTGTGATTTTCTGTAAATATGATACACTAATAAAGAAACAAGTAAATTTTAAAGCAAAACCTTAGTGGATAAAAAGGATATTTTCATAAAAACAATACAAGAAAATGAAGGGCTAATATATAAAGTGGCTACTTTCTATACAAATTCCAAAGATGACCGTGATGATTTAGTACAGGAAATTATTTATAACCTATGGAAATCATTTGAAACATTTAAGCAGCAGTCGGCTTTAAGTACATGGATGTATCAGGTTGCAATGAATGTTGCTATTTTTCATCTCAGGAAAAGTAAGAGAAGTGTTACTACAACGCCAATTGACCTGGCCGTTTTTAATTTCCCGGAAATAGACCCCGATGATTTTGAAGAAAAATTAGAACTATTGCACACTCATATTAAAGATTTAAGCTTATTCGACAAAGGTATTTTAATGCTTTATTTAGAAAGTAAAAGTCATGAAGAAATTGCAGAAATTATTGGCATTTCTAAAACCAATGTGGGGACAAAGCTATCCCGGATAAAAGAAAAGCTTAAAAAACAAATTACTAAAACGATATAAATATGGAATTAGATGAATTAAAATCTTCCTGGGAAACACTTAGCAAGAAAATGGGAAAACAACAACAATT
This sequence comes from Ginsengibacter sp., assembly GCA_039931355.1. Lineage (GTDB taxonomy): Bacteria > Bacteroidota > Bacteroidia > Chitinophagales > Chitinophagaceae > Ginsengibacter. The sequence goes on along the minus strand of JBDTSD010000242.1, from coordinate 888 downwards.
AAATTCAAAACTTATTGAACATATGACTAATCAAAATTACAAAAACCGGCTTAATAACATTGCCCGTCCCGAATTTATTGGAAGCATTATCTGCTTTATTATGGCTATTGCTTTAATCTGGAATTTCAATACATTAAATACTTTACTCCTGCAGGTTTGCGGCGGATTCTCTGTGCTGCTTTTAATAGTGATACCAGTTTTGTCACTTCAAAGTATCAGGGGTTTGCAAACTATCAATATGAGTTTACCAACCTACAAAAACACCCTTAAAGAATTTGCGGTACAGAAAATACGTTTTCAAAAAATTCAAAAACTAAATGTAATCTTAAGTTTTATATTTATCGTAGCCTTTGCCCCTGTGTCTGTAAAACTACTTGCCGGCAAAGACATTTCCCAAAACATCACACTCTGGCTCACTATATATCCTGTCAGTGTTATTGTTTTGTTCTTTGTTTCCAAGTGGGCATTAAGGCACTACAACAATACCTTAAAGAAGGCTGAGGAGTTATTGACTGAGATTGAATTGTAAAATTCCAAAGCGGTTATATCTCATTATTAAAATGACCTGAAAGGTAAAGTTGGTATACAAAGCCATCCCTCTCTCGTCTTGAAATTGGTTGACACGAAATCGTGTAATCTAAATCAGGCAACTCATGACAATTGACAAAGTATTAATCACACAATCTAATTTGTTTTACACTTTACCTGTTCTTTGATTGGCATCTACTCAATAATAAATTTGTAACCCCTGCCATGTACGTTAATAAATTTAATGGAGTTATCGTCGCTTAATTTCTTACGTAATTTAGACACCAATACATCAACATTTCTACTGATTACAACTATGCCTTTATCTTCCCAAATCTCTTTCATCAGTTTTTCCCTTTC
>JBDTSD010000241.1:0-6019 GCA_039931355.1 Ginsengibacter sp. | reverse complement strand
AATAAAATAAGAATTCTTGTGATCAGGGTTCCAAAGCCTGCACCTACTAATTCAAGCCGTGGGAAGCCCCAGTTGCCATAAATTAAAAGCCAGTTTATAAAAATATTTACGGGCAGTGCTGACAGGGAAAGCAGCATTGCGGTTCGTGTTCTTTCCAGGCCATCGGTAAATTGCTTCAAAGAAATAAACATTAGCATGGGTATGGTTGACCAACCCATGATCTGTAAAAAAGGAACAGCCAATTGTGCCACGGTATGATCCTGTCCCAAATGAAATAAAATGTTTTTGCTAAAATTTAGAAACAGCGCAATGATGATGGCGACAAAAGTGCATAAAAGAAATCCATTGTATAAGTAATGAGAAACCTTGAGTCCATCTTTACGCCCGTGAGCCATGGAAACGGTTTGTGATATTGAAATGGTGATGCCCAGGCCCAATACAAATGGTATATTCATGACGCTATTAACCAGCGCTGCGGCGGCAAGATGTTTGTAACTTATAGAACCCACCATTATATTATCAATAATACCCAATGCCATTTGGGTAAGCTCACCAAAAATAATTGGTGTAGATAATTTCCACGTCTTCCACGCTTCGGTCCTTAAAATCATAAGGCGGCAAAGCTAATAAATTGGGCGGTAGAAGATTTCGAATGAGATCATATATTATAAGCAATGTGGTCCAAAGGACTCCTTCGCAGACGCGCTATAAAAAAAGCCAAATGTTCCTTAGGAACATTTAGTAGGTAGCAAAAAATAAAAAATTGGCAGATCGTTCCATAGGAACGTTTTGTATATCTTCTTAGCTTTTTTTTACCTTACAATTGGGTTTATGATGCACAGGAAAATTACAGGAGTTTGCAATGAAGCAAAGCTGATTCGCTTTATGATGTAATTCATTCGCTTTTTCAATCATTGATTCGTCCGACACAACAACTTCGGGATATAAAGTAACTTCTGTAAAGCGTCCGCCTCCATCCGGCGTCTGTTCCATTGTTCCTTTTGCATTATCATTATATTTCAGCACTATCACACCAGATACAGCACATAAATGCAGGTAAGAAAGCATGTGGCACCCCGATAAAGATGCAACCAATAGTTCTTCCGGATTAAACCTTGTATTATCACCACGAAATGCGGGATCAGATGAACAAAGAAGATCCGGCTTATTTGCTGTGGAAACAATATGGTCGCGGGTGTAAGAGCGGTAGTCTTTTGTCCCACTGCCCGTATTTCCGGTCCATGTAATTTTCAGATTGTATTTGTGCTGCCCATTCATATAAGACTTTTTTTCGCAATAGAATATTTGTAAAAAATATAATTGCTAAAATATAAAATGCTTTTCTACCTGGGTGGTATTATTATTAAATCCCTCTGCCGGAATGATATCTTTCGGATAAACATTGAGACCTTTTATAGCTGGTAAACCTATCGAACGATCGAATAAAGTAATACCCAATTTCTTTGTACCCTTCAGTGTGTATTTTATCGAAAACCCCTGGTTTGATACACCAAAAAATATCAGGGAATTGGGATATTGCTTTTTACGTTTTCCTATGGTAAATTGCTTATTATTTATTTCAATGGCATTCACGGAACCCAATGTACTGTCATCAATGATAATTCCCATGTTACTCACGCCACTCCTGGAGGCCTTGCACATTAGCGTAATTTCTCTTGCATCGTTGTAAGAGCTATCTTTTTCTACTGTCGCTGTCGGCGGCTCGAAAGACAAAAAAGGTGCACCATATATCAGCCCATCTTTATTTTTAGGAGTTGCATCAGCTTTTGTACCGGTGAAGAATTTTTTCATGAATTCATCCCTATCTGTAAAGTCGCTTATCCAATGTGCTGTCGAATCCGAAACATTAAGTTGGTAACTTACATTAGTCTGCAAAGGATGCTTTTCATCATAATCTGAATAGGCATCGGCTACTACTAACGAAAAAATTACTCCTACAAGGGACACTAACGGTAACAGCCACCTGTAGTTTTTTAGAACGGTGCTGAATACAGGATATAAAAGCGCATAAATAAAAACTATCAACACACTTATAAAAGGAGTTGGCCTGGTAAGCGCGAAAGAAACAAAAAGTAAATAAGTAAGCGGCGCAAAAAGCAATACAGCCGGAAGCGCAGAAATAAAAGACACGAACTGCTGGCGTAAATTATTTTGATTGATATCTCTTTGTGTTACCATGAGCCACCCAAAGCCCGTTAGTAAAAATAAGAGAGGGATAAAAAGAAGCCAGCTTGCAGATGGAGCAAAGAAATAAATCGCCCACATGGATAGAATACTTAGCAAAAGTATCCCGGCAAATGAAGACACCAGGCCCCATGTTCTTACGATAAATTGATAAATGAATGAAAAGAACATCATTGAGAGCAGCGTTATTGATAAAAAATACCAGTCGCTGTTGTAGGAATTATTTCCGTCAAAATGAGTATAGAGGGGATAATGCCTGATGACCCTTTTTAAAAGAAAAAATGATGTAAAGTAAGTTATCGCCATTGCTAAGGGTAACGCAAGTATGCTTACCAGGAAGCCGGGTAGTTTAATCTTGCCTTTTGCAAACCCTATATAAAACACTACGGCAAATAATAAAGTCGTGATAATTACAAAAATGATATTTAAAGAATCAGGATAATAAACAAACCAAAAGCCAAACACATTGAAATAAGATACATTGGCGGCTTTTGTATTTTTTAACTCCCGGTTTTCCAGCCGCTTTATCATGCTCAGCATATTGTCTCCTACCTGCTGCAAGCTCCCCTGGTCCACGTTTTGCAAGTTATCAGTCATGTTGTGGTAGGAGGTAAAGCCGTCTATCATTCCGCTGGTAAACCCGGTGGCCCCCGCCTTTTTAAATTCCTTAAAATCTACATAATTTGGTAATCTTTTAGAGATCTCAAACGCCAAAGAATTTCCATAAGGATATTTTATTCCCCTGGCGTATTCCTTCATAATCCATCCATTTCCCGGGCTCGTTTCATAGGTTACAGCTATACCTTTGTTTCCCCTGAAATCCCAATTCATGGCAACGGCTACATTTTTAAACAAAGAATCTTCAGCTACAAAAGCTTTTGCGCCTAACAAGCCGGGTTCTTCTCCATCTGTAAATAAAAACATTATGTCATTTTCCGCCGGCGATGATGTTTTAATCGCCCGGGCCGTTTCGAGCAGGGCAGCCACGCCTATCCCATCATCAGCAGCGCCGGGCGTGTTCGGTTGCGAATCATAATGAGCAATATTTAAAATTGCTTTGCCGGGCTTTGTTCCTTTCGTGTATGCTATTATGTTATGAACATTAGCGGCTACCAATAAATTTAGCTTGCTGGCTGTTGCCGTTGCATCCTGCGTTTCAACAGTTAACCCCAACTGCTTACATGTATTCTCAATATAATTTGCCACCCTGCGATGTTCTCCGGTGCCGATGCTGTGTGGCGCACGTGCGATTTGTTGTAGATAAGTAAAGGCTCTTTGTGCGCTGAAGGCACTGTCCGGCGCCGTGCTTTTTACAACTGGTGGTGGAGCTGCGGCTTTTATAGATAATATAACTACTAAAATAACCAGGCAGAAGAATAAGATTGAGTATGGTTTTGCTGCTATTTTTCTTTGCATAAAAAATAAAAGATTTGGTACACGATAAATTAAAACCGAAAGACAGAATATAGCAGGGGCTGAACAAGGATAATTGTGTTTTATTGAACTATGATAAGGATTATAAATTCTTATTTTTACGAATTCAATTTTAACTACGTAAAAAAACAAAAGAATAATGACTTATGCAAATGATGCTTCTATCCTGAAGGTAGAAGCCCTCAATGTTTCATATAATGCTTTCAAAGCCGTGATTGATGTTTCTTTTGAGGTAAAGGCCGGCGAAATCTTTGGATTGTTGGGCCCGAATGGAGCTGGGAAAACCAGTACGCTAAGCGCCGTAGAAGGGCTGCTGAAGCCACAGAGTGGCGCTATATTCATATCCGGGTTTGACGCAAAGAAGCAACCATTACATGCAAGAGCCAACCTGGGTGTACAATTGCAGGCAACCAGTTTTCAGCCGGAACTTAAAGTAAGCGAAATAATTAAGCTCTACGCCGGCATATACGGTGTACAGCTTACACATGAAAAACTAAATAATATTCTGCAGGATATAAAGCTGGAAGGTTCTGCCGGTAAGCGTTTTGGGCAGCTATCGGGAGGGCAGCAGCAACGTGTTTCTTTAGTGATAGCCACCATTCACAACCCGGTATTGGTATTGCTGGATGAGCCAACTACAGGCCTTGACCCACAATCGCGGCGACAGCTTTGGGAGCGTATGGAAGGCATGCGGGAAAAAGGACATGCTTTGTTGCTAACCACTCACTCAATGGAGGAAGCTGAATCCGTGTGTGACCGTATCGCAATAATGGATCATGGCAGGGTGCTCACAGTTGATACACCGCAGGCAATTATTGATCAACACCGGAATGATCCGGAAGTAATAAGTGTTTCAAGAAAAGGAAAAATTACATTGGAAGATGTATTCATTGGCTTAACAGGACGCACAGTGCGTGCATAAAAAATAAATATGGAAACAATAGTACCTAAAACTTCGGCAGCATTATCATCGCTGCTTCGTGCAGACTTCACTACGCAATGGCGCAATCGCCGTTCAAGTATATTGATATTGCTGGTGCCTGTCCTTATCCTCATTTCATGGAAGGGAATAATAGATAAAATGGGTGGTGCATTCGCGCTTTCTACCTGCATTACACTTGGCCTTATTGCCGTTGGGCTTATGGGTTATTCAAATGCTATCGCCCGTGACCGGGATAAAGGTGTATTTCAAAGGTTGCGTGTGACACCGGTACCTACCTGGTCAATTATGGTAAGCAGGCTAATGGTACAGCTCGCGATGATACTGCTTCTTACGGCAGTAGTTTTTTTTGCGGGTTATTATTTCGATAAAATATCGCTTGCACCTATTGGCTATATACTTACATTTTTCACTGCAATAATCGGAGGAGCGCTATACCTTGGCCTTGGGCAAATGATAGTGGGATTGGTAAAAAATGCTGAAACTGTAAACTCTACCACCAGGCTCGTGTATTTTGTATTTATAATGGTAGGCATCGTTGGCGATCTTGGGGCGCTTGGTGCTGATTTTAAAAATGGTGTTCACTGGTCGCCGTACGGCACAGTAAAAACTATACTCTCAGCAAGTATGCAGCCTTCTTCATGGAGCAATCAAACAACCCTGGCGCTTTTGGCAACTGTTGTTTATGCAATAATCTTCGGCACTTTAGGTATCAAAAATTTTAAGTGGAGCACACAATAGTAGCAGCTTTACTTTTTAGATGCCGACATTTTTAATCCAAAAAAAATTGTACAATACAATTAATCGAAAGAATAATAGTTGGTTACTCTTACCCTTTTTCGGAATACTTCTTTACATGTTGCTTTATGTGGTTGCCACTTTTCTTTATCCCGGTGGCAACCAGTTTGATAAAACTTTCAAAGGTTTTAGCTGGGCACAGAATTATTGGTGCAACTTGCTAAATGAAATTGCTATGAATGGCGAGCCTAATTCCGCACGGCCAGTTGCATTGGCGGCCATGGTCATTCTTTGTTTTTCTCTTGCATTCTTTTGGTATATCTTTTCTCTTAAAGCAGGCTTCAATAAGCGTGGCAAAATTATCATCGGGCTGTCCGGTTGTATTGCTATGGTATTTACGATTTTTCTTTTTACAGGTTATCACGATCTTATCATAAATGTGGCAACTTGTTTTAGTCTTATAGCAATCGCCGGAACATTTAAAGGCTTACAAATACTAAGGTGGAAGAAGTTATTATGGTTCGGGATTTTTAATTTATCACTTATTGTGGTTAATAATATTTTGTATTATAATGAAGGATTGATAATGTACTTGCCGGTAGTACAAAAAATCACTTTTTTGTTTTTTTTGATTTGGTTTTGTCTTGTTGATTTTAATTTATATAAAAAGGAATGCAGTAAATATTAGCGTCACATTGCGGC
>JBDTSD010000240.1:0-6055 GCA_039931355.1 Ginsengibacter sp. | reverse complement strand
CCTGAATAATGAATGGATAGTCCCATACGAGATTTTTATTTTCAAATAATTATTGCAAAATAAAAGTGCTAAATAATGGAGTAAAAATAAAAAAGGCTTCATCACTGAAACCTTTTTACTGTTGTGGAGAATACCGGGCTCGAACCGGTGACCTTCCCGATTTGTCATCGGGACGCTCTATCTAACTGAGCTAATAATTTTTGTGGAGAATACCGGGCTCGAACCGGTGACCTTCCCGATTTATCATCGGGACGCTCTATCCAACTGAGCTAATAATTTTTGTGGAGAATACCGGGCTCGAACCGGTGACCTTCCCGATTTATCATCGGGACGCTCTATCCAACTGAGCTAATAATTTTTGTGGAGAATACCGGGCTCGAACCGGTGACCTCGTGCATGCCATGCAGGCGCTCTAGCCAACTGAGCTAATTCCCCCTAAAATTTTTATTTCTTAAACAACCTTTTTAAATCGGTGACCTTCCCGATTTCATCGGGGCGCTCTAGCCAACTTAGCTAATTCCCCATTTTCGTTTTTAAAAGAGTGCAAATATAAAAATAGATTTCATAATACCTGATACCCGATAACTTACTACCTGATATCTGCCTATCTAATCGCCCCATATTTCTTCCTTCCCTTGAAGCCAAAGCTTAACAAGCCTGTTGGATACTGACTTCGGACGCTCCAGCGGAAAGCCCAGCGCCCTGTCCCAGCAAAGACTTGCAAGCACCCCGAGTGACCTTGAAACTCCAAACAACACTGTATAAAATTCATACTCAACCAAACCATAGTGAACCAATAATGCGCCGCTATGCGCATCTACATTTGGCCACGGGTTTTTTACTTTGCCAAGTGATTGAAGAATTGGCGGTACAGTCTCATAAATATTCCAAACAGTATTTACTAATGGATCATCAGGTAAGTGTTTTTTCCCAAAGGCCATTTGCGCTTCGAAACGTGGATCTGTTTTTCTCAATACGGCGTGACCATACCCGGGTACTACTTTTCCTTCAGCAAGCGTTTTCTCAACGTATCCGGCGATTTGATCATTGGTGGGTAAATCAGTGTTAAGCTCCTTCTGCATTTCATAAATCCACTTGATCACTTCCTGGTTTGCCAGGCCATGCAATGGGCCTGCGAGCCCGTTCATTCCTGCAGCAAAAGCGAGATATGGATCACTAAGCGCAGAACCCACCAAATGTGTTGCATGCGCAGATACATTTCCGCCTTCATGGTCGCAATGTATAGTCATGTACAACCGCATCAGCTCCCTGAAGCTTTCATCTTCAAAGCCAAGCATGTGGGCGAAGTTGCCAGCCCAATCCAATAATCCATCGGGCTGAATGTGGTTGCCGAATTTATACTTACGGCGATAGATATACGCAGCAATACGCGGCAATCTCGCTATCAGGTCCATACAATCTTCAAAGGTTGCAGCCCAATAGTCTTTTTTATTCATGCCTTCTGCATATTTTTTTGCAAAGCGGCTTTCAGTTTGCAGTGCCATTATGCCAACTACAAACTGCGTCATCGGATGCGTGGTTAATGGCAAAGCTTCTATGGTAGAAAACACATGACTCGGCACATGACTGCGTCGTTGCCAGACATTACTTACATGTTGTGCATCTTCTTCTGTAGGTAATTCGCCTACAAGCATTAAATAAAATAATCCTTCCGGTAGAGGTTCGCTGCCTCCTTCGGCTTTCGGTAATTTCTCCTGCAGCTCAGGAATGGAATAACCACGGAACCTAATGCCATCCTGCGAATCGAGAAGTGAAGTTTCTGTAACAAGACCGGTAATGCCACGCATGCCCTGGTAAATCTGGGATAGTTTTACTTCCCCGACTACTTTATCTCCATGCTCATGCAATATTTCTTTTACTTCTGCTGATAAAATATCAGCCTTTTCCTTAAACCTGTCTTGTACTACACCCATGTTGAGATTTTTTTTTGATTATTTACGCTTATGCAAAAGAGAATACTATAGCCCTAAAGTTAACATTACACCACACGCTAAACAAATGAAATTATTATTAACTGCGCACCATAAAAGAAAATTCATTTACCGGGAACTGCGTCTATAGAGATAATAGGCAAGAGATGCAAAAACCATATTTGGTAACCATGCGGCAATAAATGGATTGAAATTTCCCTTCATAGAAAAAACCGAAGAAAACCTGCCGACCAAAATATACAACACACAAATGAGCACACCGATTGCAAGATGAAAGCCGCTGCCACCGCGTATCTTGCGGGAAGCCATTGAGGCACCTATCAGCGTTAAAATAAAAACTGATACAGGATTAGCACTCCTGTTATATTTTTCCAATAGCAATGTATTTACATTTTCGGCCCCCCTTATTTTTTCAAGCTTTATGTATTCATCAAGGTCAGGCGTTGTAAGTTTATCTTTCATATAATCATCACGCTGTAAGTCCCTCGGCTTGAAATTAAAATTCATCTGCATTGTTGGGATTTTCGTTACCACAGACTTTATGCCGCTGATGCGGCGCTCCGTAACATTCTCGAGTTTCCATTTTCTTGTTGCAGTGTCCCACCTTATGTTTTGCGCTCTTAAATTGTAGGCAAGGTTTACGCCATTAAATCTTTGAATAAAAAAGTTATTACCTGTTCTGCTTACCGTATCGTAAAATCTTACACCTGCATAAGAAAATGAATCGAGCTTGAAATATTTATTACTGATGGTCGAGGTGTTTTCGTAAGCGGCATAATTAAAATCAATGTATTTCGTATTAAAGTTTGCCCATCTTTCATTGGCAGGGGGAAGCACATATTGATTGCACCACCACAAAAAGGCAGTGAATAAAAATCCTCCGAAAATATATGGCCTTAAGAAACGGCCGAAACTAATACCGCTGCTTAAGATCGCTACAATTTCTGAGCGGTTGGCCATTTTAGAAGTAAAAAATATTACCGCGATAAAAATGAAAAGCGGGAATAACATTGCATCAATTCGCGGTACAAAACCAAAATAATATTGGCTAATAATTTCTGATACGGGAAGTTTGGTTTTAGCAAAATCATCTGTACGCTCACTAAGATCAATGATGATAACTATTACTGTAAGTGCAATAAGGCAAAAGAAGAATGTAGTTAAAAACTTTTTTAATATATACCAGTCCAGGATTTTCATACTGCCACGAAAAATTGAAATTCATCAAATGTAATTGAAAAACTAAACTGTATGCCGAAGGTGCTGTTAAATCAAAAACGAAATTATTTTTTGCCCCGTACCAGCTTGTAAGAATCATATATGAGTTGCTTCAAAAGTGAGGTAGGTATTGTGCCATCAACTATCACTGTATTCCAGTGTTTTTTGTTCATGTGATAGCCGGGTATAACAGCTGGATATTTTTCACGGAGTTCCTCAGCATATTCGGGATTGCATTTCACATTGAATTGCAAAACAGGCGAGGAGAGAGAAACTAATAAAAATATTTTATTATAAATTTTCATAACGAGCGTATCCTCTCCAAAAGGAAAACCCTCGGAAACATTTTCCAACGATAGTGCGTACTCTCTTAAGTCTTCGACGTTCATTAATTCAAATTTCTAATTTACTCCTTTTCTATTTGTGTAAAATGGCCAGGCATTTTTTAAGACTATCTTCCCATACGGGGATTTCTATATTGAGTGTTGCTTTTATTTTAGATGTATCTAATATAGAATTTGCGGGGCGTTTAGCCGCTGTCTTGTATTGGGAAGATGCTATCGGAAATATTTCGCATTGGCTGTTGCTATTTTTTTTTATGGCCAGGGCAAAATCGAACCATGAAGTAATACCCGCGTTGCAATAATTAAATATGCCGGCGTAATTTTTATCGTCTTCGATGTTATCAATAAATTTCATAATTACTTCAGCAAGATCTGCAGCATACGTTGGGCAACCATATTGATCATTGATTACATTCAACTTATCTCTTTCGCCGCACAAGCGAAGAATTGTTTTTACAAAATTATTTCCGTAAGAAGAATATACCCACGAGGTTCTTACGATAATAGAAGCAGGATTGCGGTTCAAAATGTATTCTTCGCCGCGAAGCTTCGACATTCCATAAATATTTAACGGGGCAACCGCATCTTCCTCCTTTAATGGAACCGAACTGTTCCCATCAAACACATAATCCGTTGAGATATGAATAAGCTTTGTTTGATGGTCGCTGCAAATGGAGGCAAGGTCACCTGCTGCATCCGCATTTATTTTAAAAGCTTCTTCTTTGTTTTCTTCAGCTTTATCAACAGCAGTATATGCAGCACAATTTATACAGTAATGAATCTGTTGCTTTTCAAAAAAATTTCTTACTGCTTCTTTATCATCAATAGGAAGTTCTTCCCGTGTAGTAAACAGGAAATGATATAACGGAAACCTTTCCGAAATAAATTTTATTTCACTTGCAAGTTGGCCGTTTGCGCCGGTAACCAATATTGTTTTTTTAAATATCGCGTTATCCATTGTATTCAATCTTTCAACCATTGAAAACAAAATTATTACTACTGTTTTCTAATAAAGGATACAGTGAATCTTTCTCAGAAATAATTTCACTACCTGCAGGTATTTGCCAGTCAATATTTAATGATGAATCGTTCCAAGCGATGCCGCCCTCACTTTCTTTATTATAAAATTGATCGCATTTATAAAAAACTTCGGCGGTTTCACTTATTACAGAATAGCCATGGGCAAAACCTTTGGGAATTAATAATTGCATTTTATTTTCAGCTGAAAGTTCTATCGTGTAGGCTTTACCGTAAGTAGGAGACTCTTTGCGAATATCTACTACGGCATCAATTATTTTTCCTGATAAAACCCTGATGAGTTTTGTTTGCGAATAAGGATTAAGTTGATAGTGCAATCCGCGAATCACACCAAATGAAGAGCTGGCCTGGTTATCCTGGATAAAAGCAATATCAACATCAAAAGATGCAAAAGCTTGCTGATTGTAGCTTTCAAAAAAATATCCTCTTCTATCTTCAAACACACGTGGCGAATAAACCATTAAACCGGGAAATTCAGTTTTTTCAAAACCCATCCTTTAAGTTTTACAATTGATGATTTAAGTAAAGATAATGCGTGAGAAATTTAAGAATAAAACTCCTTAAAATACTGAATCGTTTTTTTTAAGCCTTCATCAAATTTCATGGTGGGCTGGTATTGAAGCAAGGTTTTTGCCAATGAAATATCCGCTAAAGAATTTCTTACGTCACCAACTCTTGATTCTCTGTGGGCGGCTTTAATGTCAACCTTTAAATATTGCTGCACTATGCTATTCAAATAATTTATTGAATAATTTTCGCCAATCGCCACATTGTAAATTTTATTCAACGCTTCATCATTGGTTGAGAGCATTCCTTTTATATTTATTTGTACCGCATTATCCACGTAGGTAAAATCCCGCGTTTGGTTTCCATCACCATTAATATTAGCAGGAGCGCCAGTGATAGCAGCTTTCACGAATAAAGGAATTACCGCTGCATAGTCTCCATCCGGGTCTTGTCTCGGCCCGAATATATTAAAATACCTGAAACCAATTAATGAAATGTCGTATGATTTCGCAAATACTTCGGCATACATCTCATCCACCTTTTTGCTTACTGCATAAGGTGACAAACAGTTGCCGGTTATCTCTTCTTTTTTAGGAAGCGTGGGATCGTCGCCATAGACAGATGAAGAAGAAGCGTACACAACCCGCCTGATATTATTATCAACGGCGGCTTTTAGCATATTTACAAAACCACCGGCATTTACATCGTTAGTGTAAGCAGGTTCTTTTATCGATCGGGGTACGGAGCCCAGCGCGGCCTGGTGGCTCAAATATTTTATTCCTTCACATGCTTTCCTGCATGTTTCAATATTGCGAATATCACCTTCTATAAATTCGAAAGCGCTGTAAGACTGTAAAATATTCAGATTAGATTGAAAGCCATTAACCATATTGTCAAGCACTCTTACTTTTCCTGCACCATGTTTAAGAAGATATTCTGCAATGTGGCTGCCAATGAAACCGGCGCCTCCTGTTACAAGAAAGGATAACTCACTTA
>JBDTSD010000239.1:0-6195 GCA_039931355.1 Ginsengibacter sp. | reverse complement strand
ATCGGAATATAACATCGCAACTTGATGCACTTGCCTATATCCAAAAAATTTTAGACAATGAAAATATCTTTTATTGGGTGGTGCAGCTCAAAGATTCACAAGAAAGCATAGGGCTGGTAACATTTATAAAAAGAGACTATTTGCCCTATCATGATATAGGTTTTGCATTTCTTGCAGGCTTTCAAAAAATGGGATATGCCTATGAGGCTACCATGGCTGTTTTAGATAAATTAATCAGTGAGCTGAAACTGTCACACATTGTTGCTACAACGGTCCCTGGAAATATAAAGTCCATTAAGTTATTGCAAAAAATAGGGTTAACCTTTGAAAAAGAAATTGAAGTTGAGAAAGAAAAACTGCATGTGTATGGAATGTCGGTTGTATAAGTTAAAGACCCGTAATGAAGATGCAATCAGACAACAGGTAAAAATTAATTCTTCAATTTTCTCTGATTGTATAGAGGGCTATAATGCAGGCTTTCGGCTAACCTTAAGCGTTAGCCGATGGACAAATCTGAAGAATTTATCTCCTCATTTAATCCAACCTTCAGCTTTCAGGAAAGCTACGAGGTTTGGATCATTCACCGACATAGCAGGAAGCCATAAACGCAAACGTTCACGATTCCACCACAGGCCTTTGGGATTGCCCGGCTTTGCGAAACTGTAGCGATACAAAACTGCACGGACATATCGTGGTGGCTTGCCTGGAAAAGGATTGCCAGCGAAAAGACTAACGGTTTTGAGATCGTTATGCAGCAGTTTCCATACAAGGTTAAACGTCCATGGATATTCATCAGGCGATTCCATAGAAGCAAACCACATTTGCCAATCTAAATGCAACTGGTAAGGTGCTATTTGCGGAGGCATTTTATCAAGGGCAACGGGCAGGGCTCTATAGATATAAGGCTTCCAGTTAGCACTGTCGCTGGGATTGTCATCCATCGTTCCCTCGAAAATTACATTCAGTCGTTCCTGCCCTACAGTGCCAAATGCGCCATAAGTATTTACGAGTTCCAGCGGGTCAAAAGAAGTATTCATTATTTGCCGGGAAGAAAGCATGTTTAGAACTGGCCTGATGCTAAGCAAAGCAACTATAGCTGTGACGACCCAGGCGATAGTCAACATGGGGCGGGAGGGCACAGCATTTTTGTCGGCTATTGCTGCTTTATTAACTAATGCCCCTGGAAGAAGGCGGGACCAAAAGCCATCATCAAAACAAGCCAGCGCGGGAAGAATAGTGAGCCAGTTTAAAAAAGAAAGGTTACCACTTAAGATAATGCTTAGCTGGAATAATATAATCACCGATCCGGCAATGTGGCGTGCGAGCCTTGGCCAGAAGGCAAACCACGGAGCCACAAGCTCAGCCAGGAAATTTAACCAGACACCAGCCTTTAAAAATGAATGCGGTAAAAAGTGAAACCAACGGCTTAATGGTCCTGGTATCGGCTGCGTTTCAAAATGCTGGTAGAGTGCCGTTCCATTGCGCCATATTTCATCTCCCCGTATTTTAATCAACCCTGAGCCAAGCATGATGCGGAAGGTGAGCCAACGGAATAAAACTATGATGGGGAAAGGGGTTGCACGTTTGGGAAAAGGGCGCATATCAAGCAACGGGCAGAGAAAGATGGCCAGGAAACCGGTTTCGGTAAGTTGTATTTCCCATCCATATCCATACCACTCCTGGCCTACATGCACAAATGACATATACAGGAACCAAAGTATAGTAAGCAATGGAGCATTTGCATAACCCGCCACAACAATTAGAGAAAGTAAAAACCCAATCCATGCCCACGTAAGTAATGCACTATCAGAATGCCCGAACCAAAAAATTGAAGGCAGGCGCTCAAACCCTGCCCCGGTTGAGCCAAGAGCATTCACCACTTGCTTCAAATAGATACCTACCGGAAGAAGCCCGTCAGAGCCGATCAGGGGAACGATCTCATTAATCAAAACGAGAAATGCTACTGCATAAATAACACCCAGCAGGCGAAGGATCATAAAGCGGGTAAGCCAGTACGTTGACGCTTTATCTAATCTTTCTGCCACTAATAATGGTTCACTATTGATGTCGTTTTCTAAATCTGTGTGCACGATTTTATTCCCACAATATCAGTACCGTTTTCCACAGAAGCACGCAGAGAGATAAGAGAGCAATAAAACATTTGCGGTATTATTTCCTTATCCGTCTTTGCGTGATTTATTTCAGTATCAAAAAAGCATATTGACCAAAAAGAACAAGATGAATTATCGCTTAAAAAATAAGATTGATTTTTGCTGCATCACAAATCATCTTCTAAATAAAGGAAAGTGAAAACAAAGTATGACGCGATAGTTGTTGGTTCAGGGCCTAATGGTTTTGCCTCAGCCATCACCATGCAGCGCGCGGGATTATCTGTATTGCTTATTGAAGGAAAAGATGTTTTAGGTGGCGGCGCACGTTCTGCTGAATTAACGTTACCAGGTTTTATACATGATGTATGTTCTGCTGTGCATCCCCTTGGGCAATACTCTCCTGTTTTTAAACAATTTAATCTTGAGCAATTTGGACTTGAATATGTAACAACAAAATATGCGGTCGCACACCCTTTTGATAATGGCTCAGCCGTAGCAATTCAATCTTCCATGGAAATGACCGCCGCGCAATTCGGTGTGGATGCTGATAATTATAAAAAAGTCTTTTCGCTATTGGTAGAAGAATGGCCATCGCTTTGTTCGGCTTTCCTGGCCCCGCTTCACGCAAGCGCTTACTCAAATGCGAAAGCAAAATTTGCTTATTATGCGGCAAGCTCAGCAATGCATTTTGCAAAAAATCATTTTAATACAAACGAAGCCCAATCTCTTTTTGCGGGCATGGCTGCACATTCTATGCAGCCGCTGGATAAGCTTACGACGTCTTCAATTGCCATTGTTCTAAACATAATGGCACATGTTAACGGCTGGCCTTTACCAAAAGGCGGAGCGCAACAAATCACAAATGCATTGGCAAAATGTTTTACCAAAGAAGGCGGTGAAATACAAACAGGCTTTATGGTTAATTCTTTAGCACAGTTGCCACCATCCAAAGCTGTATTGCTTGATGTAACACCGGCACAACTACTTTCAATTGCAGGTGATCAATTTTCTTCATTGTATAAATGGCAGTTGAAAAGGTTTAAATATGGACCGGGAATATTTAAGATTGACTGGGCTTTATCACTGG
Organism: Ginsengibacter sp.; assembly: GCA_039931355.1. GTDB lineage: Bacteria > Bacteroidota > Bacteroidia > Chitinophagales > Chitinophagaceae > Ginsengibacter. Next base: position 2,997 of record JBDTSD010000239.1, on the reverse strand, counting down.
CAGTTCCTTTTACAAATGTTAAGTGCCGGTCGGCAGGAACAGTGCATATTGGCGGAAGCATCGGGGATATTTACAACAGCGAAAAGATAATTTCAAAAAGCCAGCATGCTGATAAGCCCTTCATTTTATTTGTGCAACCTTGTGTTGTAGATACTTCAAGAGCACCGGCTGGCAAGCACATTGCCTGGGCATATTGTCATGTGCCCAACGGTTCGCGAATTGATATGACGGAAATAATTGAAAAGCAGGTTGAGCGTTTTGCCCCGGGCTTCAGGGATTGCATCCTCGCACGCCATGTGATGAACACGCATGACATGGAAGTATATAATCCAAATTATATTGGTGGAGATATAAACGGCGGGGCGGCTACAATAAGTCAACTTTTTACACGGCCGGTTCTGGGGCTTTCACCCTACCGAACTTCTGCAAAGGGAGTATATGTTTGTTCTTCATCAACCCCACCTGGCGGCGGCGTACACGGGATCTGTGGCTACTATGCTGCGAGGCGTGCATTGAGAGATTTGTTTGATATATGCCTTGGCTGGTTGTAAGAACGCATTTAAAAGATTCACGTAATGATGAATCAGGGAATAAAACGCAATGGGTTTTCTTATTGTGTCTTCGCCTAATTACTTGTTCGTACAGCGCAAAATATTTTTTCGTGTAACCGTTTACGGTAGTTGGGTATTGAAGCGGTTGTTTACTCAATAATTTTCTCTGAAATTTTTCCAGATTGTTTGTTTTTGAGTATTAGCTTTTTTGTGCCGTAATGGGTAGTTTCTTCCTTAATCAAATAATGTGCTTCGTCATATTCAATAAGATGATCATCCTTTGTATAACCTTCTTTTCCCCTCCATATTTCCAGTTTTACCGGTTCCCAAACTTTACTCTTTGCTGATTTGTATGCTGCATCTAAAACTGCATTCACTACATAGCCATCATAAAAAGTTTCCTTTGGTGGCTTGCCGTTTTCCAATGAATCAAGCATATCCATAAACATGTGATTATACCCAAGTTCATTCAATTCATCGCCCACCGGGAACAGCCAGCCGGAGTTACTTTCTGCTTTTTCAGCAACATAGTCGCCACCTTTACCCGTGGTAAACATTTCAAAGCCGGTCCTTAAAAAATTATTTATCCAAACAGTTCCTTCTGTACCCATCACTTCATCACGTAAATCCATTCCGCCCCGAAAGGTCCAGCTCACTTCAAATTGCCCAATTGCCCCGTTTTCATATTTTATTAAAGCGATAGCATGGTCTTCCGCTTCAATAGGTTTTACCTGTGTATCTGCCCAGCACATTACTTCTATTGGCTTTATTTCTTTGCCGATGTAGCTGCGTGCTATCTCCACGCAATGGCAGCCAAGGTCAAGTATACAGCCGCCACCGGCAAGTTCTATATTCCAGAACCATTCGCTATGCGGACCGGGGTGCGTTTCTCTTGATTTTGCCCAAAGTATTCTTCCTAACGCACCAGCCCTTATACTTTTTTCTGCTTTAATAAACTTTGGTGTATAAACGAGGTCTTCGAGATACCCATTGAAAATACCCGCTTCTTCCACGGCCAGCAGCATGCGTTTGGCTTCTTCAGCATTTCTCCCTAATGGTTTTGTAATCATGATTGCTTTCTTATGTTTACAACAAAGCAAAACTGCTTCTTCATGTAAATGATTGGGAAGAGCAATACAAATAATGTCTGCATCTTTATGTGCAATCGTCTCTTCCATTCTGTTAGTATAATGATTTACATTGTAGTCTTCAGCAAACTTTTTTGCCGATGATTCTTTTCTTGAATAAACAGATATAATTTTATCTGTGTTTCTATAACCTAGCAAAGAATCTGCATAAAACCTTGCAATAAATCCTGATCCCAGCATAGCTATTTTCTGCATAAACATTTAATTAGAATGTAAAATTTATTATGGAAGATATTAAAATATTAAAGTAAAAAATATCCTCATGTTATTTTTAAGCAAGAAACAGACTTTTTTTATTAGGCTTCTTAAAAAAAAATTGTATTGGTAATGCGTAAAAATGTAAGCGTTTACATTTTTTGGTATTTTTTTATCTTTTATTAATTATTTTTGTATAGGAAACGTTTCCTAAACTTATTTCTTTGTTAAATTACATCAAAATTAAACGATTGCTATGAGATCAAAACTTACACACATCCATACATGGATCACGGTATGCCTTCTTTTTATTGGTAACATTACTTACGGTCAAGCAAAAGAAATTTCCGGTAAGGTTACAGATGCCTCGGGATCGCCAGTTGTCGGTTCCACAATAACTGTTGAAAACTCCAGGGTAGCAACACAAACCAACGAGAATGGTCAATTTTCTTTAAGCGTTCCGGCTTCTGCTAAACGGCTGATAATTTCTTCCGTTGGCTTCGAGTCGCAAAATGTTTTGATCAACAACCGCAATGAAATTTCTGTTTCATTGAAAACATCGCTCTCTAATCTGAATGAAGTGGTGGTAGTTGGATATGGCTCACAAAAGCGTAAAGATTTAACAGGCTCGGTTGCAAGTGTAAGTGCTACAACTATAGCAAAAGTTCCGGTAACTACTTTAGATCAGGCTTTGCAGGGAAGAGCGCCTGGTGTTCAAATAATAAACAATGATGCCTCTCCCGGAGGAAATGTAAGCGTATTGATACGAGGAATTGGAAGCCTTGCCAGCGGCGGTAATAATCCATTATATGTGGTGGATGGTTATCCTACAACCGGAGGTATAAATAATATTAACCCAAATGATATTGCCAGCATAGATGTGTTGAAAGATGCATCTGCAACGGCTATTTATGGTATTCGCGCCGCTAACGGGGTTGTAATTATAACTACAAAGAAAGGAATAAAGAATAAAATGCAGGTTTCTTTAGATGCCTATGTTTCTACCCAGGCTAAACCTAAAGAATATGACCTGTTAAATGCAAAGGATTTTGCCGCTCTTTCTAACGAGGTTGAGGCTGCAGATGTAACGAATACTTATTTTG
>JBDTSD010000238.1:0-6236 GCA_039931355.1 Ginsengibacter sp. | reverse complement strand
AGCTTGCCTCATTTATTAACGACAGAGCTGTTGTGTGGGGTTTTGATGAAAGGCCAGAATTTGCCAACCCAAAATATTTGGGCACAGGTACCAATTGGCAAAATGAATTGTTCCGCACTGCACCCATGCAAAATCATTCGCTTACAGTAAACGGCGGTGATGCCAGAACTCAATACTTATTTTCACTGGGATATTTTGACCAGGATGGTATTGCGCTTGGCTCTGGATTTAAGCGATATTCTGTTCGGTTGAATTTGGACAATAAAACAACCGATTGGCTAAAAATAGGTACAAGCCTTCAGTTAGCGAATGTTGCTGAAAATGTAAATAGCTCCAGTTCACAGGTTATTGGCAGTGCTTTATGGTTAACCCCTAATGTTCCTGTAAAAAATGTTGATGGTACCTGGGGGGGCGTTACTAATAATGACGGATGGGTGCAGCCCGTGGTAAACCCGGTTGCTATGGCGCTTATTAATAAAAATATGAATTACAGGTACCAGCTATTTGGTAATGCGTATGCCGAAATAAACTTTACTAAAGCGTTATCGTTAAGAAACGAGGTTTCCGGCAATTTTGATTTTTCTTCAAATGAACAATTTCGGCCTCAAACTACTTTTGGAAAATACACTACTCCTGATCCAACTACATCTTCGTATAGCTCCTCACAAAATATTTATACCGTCATACGAAATTATCTTACCTATAATAAATCTTTCGGTAAGAACAATCTAAACGTATTATTAGGACACGAGAGTAATATGAGTAAATCGGCAAATGTTTTTGCCAGCCGGTCAGATTTCCCTTCTGCTAATGTGCAATCTATTTCCAGCGGTGATCCTTCTACTGCAAGAAATAATGGTGGTTATGGTGATGGTGCCTCAGAATCTTATTTTGGACGTATTAACTTTAATTGGGTAGATAAATACTTGTTTACATTTAACCTGCGTAACGATGGTTCCGATAAATTTCCAACGGATAAAAAATGGGCAGCTTCTACTTCCGGTGCATTTGCCTGGAAAATAAACAACGAGCAATTTTTGCAAAATGTAACAGCCATTAATGAATTAAAGTTACGCCTTGGCTATGGTTTAACCAATAATCAGGGTATTCCTGCTAACACCTATGTTACACAGCTTACTACGGTTGCTAATGGCTTGTCTGGTACCGCACAGTTTCAATCCAATTTGCCCAATCCCAATGTAAAATGGGAACAAACGAAAAATGGCAATATTGGATTAGATGGTGCATTCTTTAACTGGAGATTAAATTTTTCGATAGATGTTTACGATCGTAAAACGGATGGCCTGTTATTAAAAGTACCATATCCTGCGTATTCCGGTACAACAACAGGTTATTCGCCAGGTGCAATGCAGGCCCCTTATGTAAATGTTGGCTCTATGAGCAATAAAGGAATTGACATCAGAGTAGGAACCATCAATATCAGGAACAAAAATTTCACCTGGAAAACTGATATCACCGTATCGCGTAATATTAATAAAGTATTGAACTTAGGTGCTGGTGGCGATGATGCCAGCCTTGTTTCGGGAAACTCAAAAACTGTAGTAGGCCAACCTATTGGCTCATTTTACGGCTATATTTATGATGGCATATTTGCTACTGCCGATGATTTTAAATCGCATGCTTTGCCGGCCGACCAATCAGGAAACCCCCGCCCAATTGCGAATGCAGGTGGTGGTATATGGTATGGCGACCGAATGTTTAAAGACTTAAATGGCGATGGTATTATTGATACAAGAGACCAAACTTTCTTAGGTACACCACAGCCAAAGTTTCAGTTTGGGTTCAATAACTCATTTAATTATAAAGGCTTTGATTTGAACATTTTCTTTAGTGGAAATTTTGGCAGCAAAGTGTATAATCAATTGCCGGTTAACCAGTTGAACCCTTTAAATAATACCAACTATTTTACCGGGATATTAAATTATGCCAAAACTGCTTTAGTTGACCCTGCTGGTAACAAAAATGATTTCAATAATGTATACGTTACCAACCCCAACACTACTATTATGAGCCTGAGAAACGACAATACAAATGAAAATTTGCGGTTTACAAATTTGTTTTTAGAAGACGCTTCATTTATCCGTTGTAAAAACATTACCATAGGATACAATTTGCCTCAAAATATATTGGCGAAAGCGCATATCTATTCTCTTAGGTTATATGCTAATGTATCCAACGCATTTACAATTACAAAATACACAGGTATGGATCCGGAAGTTGGCTCCTGGAATCCACTACAAGCTGGCTATGATGGGGGTTATTATCCTCAATCAAGGGTATTTACTATTGGCGCCAATATTAAATTAACAAAGTAAAAAACGATTATTTTTATGAAATCAATAAATAAACTATTTATCCCTTTGCTATTGCTTGTGGCAGTAGCCGGATGTAAAAAGAGTTTTCTCGACCGTCCTTCGCAATCTCAGATTGCTTCCAATAATTTTTATCAAACTACGACAGAAATAAGATTGGCTACTGCCAGCCTTTACGGAGGGCCTGCCGCCTGGCAGTGGCACACCAATGGCATTTTACAATTTGGCGACGTTTTAAGTGGAAATGGAACTACTGGCCAATACCAGGGCACTGATAATAATGAACTTTTCGCAGTAAACCTTTCAGCTTCTAACGGTTTTGTGCGGGATGCATGGGCAGGATTATACAATCTTATTGGCCAATGCAACAATACTATTCTAGGCATACAACAATATGCCCCTGCTACGGTTCCTGCAACAGATAAAAACGCGGCGATAGCCGAAGCAAGATTTATGCGGGGATACGCTTATTTTAATTTGGTTTTGCATTGGGGTGCCGTACCTATTGTGGAAGACAACAGTAAGCTGATTGATCAGCCCCTGCTGAACCGCATCGTAGTACCGGATGTGTACAAATTTGTAACGAACGATCTTACTTATGCAGTAGAAAACCTACCTGCTACTGATGTTGCAGGCAGAGTAACTACCTGGTCGGCACAAGGTATGTTGAGCAAAGTATATTTAACCATGGCGGGTTTAGGGGGTACACGCAACCAGGCTTACCTGGACAGTGCCAAAAAATATGCGGGAAATGTGTGCAAAAATAGTGGCAAAACATTATTCCCAAATTATTATGACCTTTTTAAAGCACAAAATAACGATGTTCCGGAAGTGCTATTTGCTTTTCAATGGCAGGCAGGCTTTGGATACGGTGGTGGTAATACGTGGAATAACTATGCTCCAACCGTTAATATTATGCCCAAAAAAGTTGGAGGATGGGCTTCTATGAAACCTACTTACGACTTATATCTTTTGTATTCCGATAAAGATTCGGTAAGACGAAAAGCCACTTTTATGGTTAACGGCGATCGCTTTCCTGAATTGGATGCAGCGAATGGTGGTTACAAGGCTACCGGATCAAGTATGAAAAAACATGTTATTGGCAACGATGTAGATAACAGTTCGCCGTTGATGGATTTATGGTCATCGCCTGAACATGATGCTGCGCTAAGGTTAGCCGATGTGTATTTGATATATGCCGAAGCTATTATGGGAAGCAATACTTCAACTTCAGATGCTGATGCCTTGCTGTATTACAACAAAGTGCGTTTCCGGGCGGGTCTTGACGATGTTACAACCATAACGCTTGATGGGCTTCTTAACGAAAGAAGAATTGAACTTGCTTTTGAAGGACAATATTGGGGGGATATGGTAAGGCTTTCTTATTGGAACATGGCAAAAGCGTTGTCAATTATAAATGGGCAAAACCGTGCTTTTTTCAATTATGAAGCAGGAGTTGCTACACCAGATGCCAATGGTCCGGTGGTGAGTGTGCTTCCGGCAACAGCGAGCTCATTTACATTGCAAATCCCAGCAACGGAGTTAACAGCAAATCCAAAATTGGCTGATGCGCCGGTAAAGTATTTTAATTAATTGTCAATGCCGTTTAGTTAACAGACTTTAAGTGGCGGGTGGGGACACCCGCCACGGCTGACCGCCGGGGTTGGTGTCCTCACCAACCCCTTAACCGAACGGCATTGAATTAAATGTCCTTAATAAAATAAGAATTTAAAATAAATGATCATGAAAAAAATAAATACAATAAATACCGGCTTTCTTTTTTTCAGTATAACGATGGCGTTGATACTGGTAATGTCTGCCTGCAAAAAGAACAACATAGCGCAAAATCCTGTAATTACCGGAGTTGTTAATTATGCCGCTTCGCCTGACGATACCGCTGTACACACGGTCGCCGCCGGGCAATGGGTAGTAGTACAAGGAAGAAATCTGGGTGGAGTTACGCAAGTTACTTTTAACGGTGTACCTGCAACTATCAATTCCACATTGTGTACTGACGGTAATATAGTGATACGAATTCCTTCTATTGCGTGGCAATCTGTCACAAAAGATCAACGGAATGTAATAACCGTAGTTACTGGCGGTGGTATGGCTTCTTTTGAAATCAAAATCGTTGACGCTCCTTTAATTGTTTATATTAGAAATTACGAAGCCTCTCCAAATGATACAATTCTCAATTTTGTAGCAATTGGTCAGCACATTAATTTAATCGGATTTAATCTCGAGGGCGCTGATAGTATAAGTTTTCAAGGCATAAAAGCTGATTTAAGTAGCGCTGTTTATACTGATTCAAGTGTTATCGTGAAAGTTCCTAATGATTTTACAGGTGCCAATGCTTCGCTGGCAAATAAGATTACCTACACTACCAAACTTGGAAAGCAGGTATTTTACATCCCAATTGTTGATCCGGCTATTCTTAAATTATACGCAGATCCACTATTTACGTTCCTTACCGGAGGTATTGGTAATAAAAAAACGTGGGTGTTAGATTTAGATCCCGCCACAGGGAATTCAAAGAAATTCATAGGACCGATATGGTGGGCTGGTTTAGATTTGGGTTGGAACAAGCAATGCGGTTCAGGTGGTAGTTGTTGGACTTACGAAGATACGTATCAAAGCTGGTTTCCTGCGCCAAAAGACTACGGTACCATGACTTTTCAACTTAAAGGCAACGTTGTTGTAGAACCTGTCTTAACGGTAACTCAAAAGAACGGGGACGCTGCACAAAATGGAACTTTTACCGGTAGCTTTTTTATGGATATCAATGCAAAGACGATAACGTTCATCGATGTTGTGCCTCTTAATTTTGGCTGGCAGTTCGTTTTCACAAAGGCTTATATCATTAGCCTTACCAGGGATGGCATGCAACTTGGTTTTAAGGATCCAGTCAAACCGGAATATGCAGTTCATAATTATATCTCAAAGTAAAAAGGAGTACGAATTATAATAGGATTTTATGGTGCATTTGACAATTTCAGAGTTGGAAAAATAAAATAAGTACTTATAGCATCAATAGTAAGCAATCGTTAGAAATAGCCTGTTTCCACAGGCTGTTCTTTAAAACAAACAACGATCGTGTGCCATGGCACTATATTGTTCCCGGGGATGACAAAGAATTTTGAGGATGATGGGCATTGAATTTTCCGCCCGTTCCTTAGCTCACGAAATATCTATTAAATACAGAAACCTATTAAAATAAACAGTTTAAATTTTTAAATATGAATAATATCAAAAGTACCCCTATGATTTTAGGATTTCTTATGGCGATACTATCACTTACATCCTGTAAAAAAAAGGATGGTGTTGCGGCTGATTTGTCGGTTTCTCCAAGTGCCATTACTTTTCCAGGTGAAGGAGGGGCATCCGACATAACAATATCATCTAACGCGGCGTGGAGTATCAATAACCCCCTTTCTTCGTGGTTGCAAATAGATACAACAGCGGGCAGCAGTGGCAGCGCCACCATTCAGATAAAAACCTTAAGCGAAAACGGTACAGGGGCAGGCCGTTCAGGTTATTTAGATATAACTGCATCAAACGGCCAGAACAGGAGGGTAAAGGTTACTCAGGCGCCTACTTACTACCCGTCTTATAACATAAGTGCCAAAGCACCCGATACAACCGGAATGAGCAGCAATGCTGTACAACTGGCGGCAAAAATGCGTACGGGGATGGGAACAAATTTTGGTAATACCATGGAATCCACAAACGAAGGTGATTGGCAGAGCAGTAAAATGACCGAATCGTATGTGAAATTTGTAAAAGGATTAGGTTTCAATGCTGTGCGGATTCCTTGTAACTGGGTTTGGAGTCATTTAAGCGATCCGGCGAAAGCGAAAATTGACCCTGCATGGCTTGCACGGGTGAAAGAAGTGGTTGGATGGT
>JBDTSD010000237.1:0-6265 GCA_039931355.1 Ginsengibacter sp. | reverse complement strand
AGCACCACATCAATGTGGCCTATGTCCAGCGTGGCTGGGCCTTTCGTTTTTTCCACCGTAAGATTTGGGATGTGGTAAACGGTACCGCCAGGGTCCAGCGTCGGGTCTATCATTAATCGAAGTCCACCTATTTCAAGTATGGCTGTAGGGCCTCCAATATATGTTACTGTGAATAAATTGTCTTGTGCTACCATTGTTGTTCCTGTTTTTTCCATTATAATATATTTTAAAAACAAAAAACCCCTTGTACCTCTTGCTCTTGCTGTTCCAACCCAAGGGGCTTTTTGCGATCATGAAAAATCACTACACTGTCTCTGCTTTTTCCATTTTCACTTTCTTTACTCCGACTTTGCGGTCCAAAAAATCTCTTATGGCAGATGTGATTTCATCGCCAAAACTTTCCAATGCAAAATGGCCTGTGGGGTATAAATGAAACTCCAGGTTTTTCACATCTCTCTTGAAAGCTTCAGCACCAACGCCGGGAAAAATAAAATCGTCTTTGCCATACACGATCAACATTTCGGGGTTGGCATCACGCAGGTATTGCTGCCATTTAGGGTACTGCTTTACGTTATTTCGATAGTCGTAAAACATAGCTATTTGTATGTCATCATTTTCAGGGCGAAGCAGGTGCCGGAGATCAATTTCCCAATTGTCCGGTGTTACTACACTTGGGTCTGGAACGCTGTGTGTGTATTGCCACTTCAGGCCTTCGGGACTGTGAAATGCACGACACTTTGTAATTGCATCCTGGTCATTGCGGTCTTTCCAAAGAGCCTTGATAGGATCCCAGAATGTTTCCAGCCCTTCTTCATAACAACATCCATTTTGTACAATAATAGTTTGCACACGTTCCGGATGTTTATAAGCCAACGTCCATCCAACAGGTGCTCCATAATCCATTAAATAAAGGCTATACTTTTTTATTTTAAGTACGTCCATCAGGCATCCTGCGATTCTTGCATAGTTTTCAAAACTATAATCAAACTCAGCGATCGGCGGTTGCTCACTTCTTCCGTAGCCCGGATAATCGAAAGCAATTAAATGATAACTGTCTGATAAATCATTGATCAGGTTGCGAAACATATGTGATGAAGTTGGATAGCCATGCAGCAGTAACAATACCGGTGCATCAGCAGGGCCGGCTTCGCGGTAAAAAATTTCTACGCCGTTAATCTTAACGAAGTGATGATGTGTCTTGTTCTTCATTTTATTTTTTTTATTGATGAATTAAATACAGTTGTACAGTTATCGCTTTTAAATTTTTACGGAGATCTTACTTACTAACGGTATCGTGTCAACGTTTAAAGTTTTTTTGGTGAAATCATTTGCAACTTTATTTAGGCGCCGGCTTATTTGTTGCCGTTTCTCCAACAATAAAACTTACCAGTTTTCTGTCAATAATTTTATGTGTCGGATCGGCTAACTCAATCAAAATTTTATGTGGGCCCGCCGTTAAATTCTGGACAATAAGCGGTTCGTTGCCGGCATCCGCCCAATGCCATGTGGCATCATCCACCGTTACATGAATGTGTCCGATACGGGGAGAAACATCCAATGCAGCAGCGCCAAACACCGGGACGATATGCAGGTTTTCTGTACGGTACTGCAACACCACCAACCCTTTTGCCAATTGCTCTGGCAATGGTGCATCAACTATCAGCTTAGCTTCCGGCTCTGAGGACAGCGCAACAACTGGAGCAGCACCGCGTATATCCTTAGCCGATAGTTGAGCCAATAAAGGGGTATTTAGGTTTGTCATAAAAATTGTTATGAAGATTAATTTATAAATCGTTTTCATTTTACGTCAGTTAATAAGTGACCGGGAATTATCAATATTTTTTCACCATGCCTTGGGAATCTTTCTTTTACCTAATTTCATTTTACTGAACCCATAGCTGCGGCCTCAATTACCTTTGCTACTTTTTCAGGTTGTGATATAAAAACCACATGACTTGCATTGATTTCTGTAACAACAGAGCCCGCCCGTTTGTACATTCTTCTCAATATTATAGGATTGATGCTCTTATCACCAGTTGATACAATTGCCCAGGAAGGTTTCGTTTTCCAGGCAGCTTGTGTGACCACTGTTTTGAAAGCACTTACAGGAAAAGGCCCTTGCGATGCATACATGAAATCAGCTTTCTCTTTTGGAAGGTCTCCTGCAAATCCCATGTGAAATTTTTCTTTAGAATAATATATTAAACCGTTATCGTCCGGGGGCAAAAGGCCATTCTCTTTTGAAGCCGGTTCTGAAGATGCAAGCTCCAAAGTAGTTTCTCCAACTTCCGGCTGAAAGCCTTCGATATATACCAGGCCAACCACTTTCGGAGACACGCCTGCCTGTGTGATTACCGTACCTGCCCAGGAATGCCCGACCAAAATAACAGGCCCATCCTGCCTCTCCAATTCAAGGTTTGTAGCGGCTACATCTTCCGCAAGTGAAGTCAGCGGAATTTGTACGACGGTAACATCGTATCCCTTTTTGGTAAGGATTTTATAAACACCTTCGAACCCTGAACCGTCTGCAAAGGCGCCATGAACAATAACGATGTTTTTTACTTTGCCGGCATGCTGCTGTGCATTCCCGACCTGGCTAATGCCGGTAAAAATAATAACCAAACAAAGGCAGGTTAATAGCCTGAGATATTTTTTGTAATTGATAACTTGTTTCATTGTTTTTAAGTTTTAAATTTTTGATATGCGGCAACGGTTGTTACTATGTGCCGACGAAGATTTGTTCATTTTTCCTGGTGATATGCGGGCCTGCTTTGGGCGTAATGGAAATTTCTTTCATCCCAACGGTTGCTACTTGTCGCATAAACGAATGAACCAATCAATACTGGTATTCTTTCATTTTGTAGCATCGTGCATTACTAACATCACTTCAATTCAGGAATGATAAAGTTGACCGTTTCACTATCTATTGTTTTATGTGTCGGCCCTTCCAAATCTATCCGGATATTGTGTGGCCCTGGCGGCAGGCCATTTACTGTCAGCGGTTCGTTACTTGCATCCAGCCAGCGCCACGGCGCATCGTCAACGGTTATGTGCAGGTGCCCGACCCTTGGAGAAACATGTAACGCTCCCTCACCAAACACCGGAACGATATGCAGGTTTTCCGTACGGTATTGAATTACTACTCTGCCCAAAGCCAGCGGTGCCGCCAATGGTGAATCCACAATTAATTTAGCCGGAGGCTCCGAAGCCAGGATGACAACCGCAGCAGCGCCGCGTATATCCTTCGCCGTTAGTTGAGCCGATACATCTGAAGTAAAAGTTGCCATAAAAAATATGATAAAGATTAAGCACCTGGCCGGCATCAACTTCATTTCGCTAAAGAAGCCAATGCCTTTCAATGATTTAAAGTTGATGGATGGCATAAATAAAAAATCGTTAGTAAATAATACTTTTTCTATAACTGATAAGGAAGCTGAATAAAGTTTATGACCTCTTATTCTTCCCGATTAAGAGGCCATAGCTTATAGGCAACTACGCCAGGTACTTTTTTAATTCCGCTGCTGCATGCACAAATAGTGAACGCACTGTCGGCTCTTCAGCCAATCCATTGAGCAAGCCAAAGTCGTGTATCATTCCATTATAGCGAACCGTTGTAACCTTTACCCCTGCTTCATTCAGCTTACGTCCAAAGGCTTCACCTTCTTCACGCAACACATCATTTTCTGCCACTTGTATCAAGGTGGGCGGCAATCCTTTTAATTGTTCGATGGTAGCCTGCAATGGCGAGGCATGTATATCTTTCCGCTTCTCAGGATCTTTGATGTACATGTCGTACATCCATTTCATCAATGGCGTAGTAAGGAAACGGTCTTCACCAAATAATTTGTACGATTCAGTTTCAAAATTGGCATCTACAATTGGCCACATCATGATCTGTACTTTTATTTTGGGGCCACCCGCTTCGAGTGCCTTTATGTTGGTAACGGCTGTCATGTTTCCGCCCACACTATTACCTACAACAGCCAGCCTGCTTCCATCTACATTAATTTCTACCCCATGCTCGGCCACCCATTTTGTCGCTGCAAAAATTTCATTAATGGCTTGCGGGAATTGCGCATCCGGTGTTCGTGTATAGTTTACGAAAACAGCGGCTGCGCCGGAGAGCACTACCAGGTCACGCACCATTCTTTTGTGGGTGGGATAATCGCCTAAAATCCATCCACCACCGTGGATAAAAATGAACACGGGCAACACTTCTTTCACACCTTCCGGACGAACGATATTTAACTTGACCGTATAGCCATCTGCCGTGATAGTCTTCTCCGATTCATCTATTCCGGAAAGGTCAACGTTCACAGAAGCCTGCGCATCTACCAATACTTGCTTGGCCGCAATGGGCGAAAGACTTTCCAACGGCGGGCCGCCGTTATTCAGGGCTTTCAAAAAAGTTCTTACACCTTTTGCCAGGTGCGGGTCTGTTGCAAAGGGCACAACCGTTGATGGTTTTGACATTGTTGTAGTACTCATAATTATTGTTTTTATAAAGGGTTTTAAAATATGCTTATCGTTACTACTTTATTTTTTTTTAAATGGAAGACCTCTCAAAAAGCTAATTTCTATTTGAGATATTTCTTCAACTCGGCTGATGCTTGTATAAAAAGCGTTTTTGTTTGCGGAAGATTTGCGATTGGATTTAATAAGCCAAAATCATGGATCATTCCACCATAGCGTTCTGTCGTCTCCGGCACTCCCGCGGCATCCAGCTTACGGCCGTATGCTTCGCCTTCATCGCGTAATACATCGTTTTCTGCCACTACAATCAGGGCAGGCGGCAAGCCTCTTAACTGATCAATGGTCGCTCTTAATGGAGAAGCATAAATGTCTTTACGCTTTTCCGGGTCGGGAATGTACATGTCGTACATCCATTGCATAGTTGATGTTGTTAAGTAACGGTCTTTCCCGAATGCCTTGTACGATTCTGTGTTGTAATCCGCATCAACGATAGGCCAAAGCATAATTTGTAATTTAATGTCGGGCCCACCTTTCGCCTTTGCCATTAAGGTGGTAACTGTAGTCATATTTGCTCCCACACTGTTCCCAACGATTGCCAATCTTTTTCCATCTACACTAATCTCGGAGCCATGTTCGGCAACCCATTTTGTAGCAGCATAAATTTCATTGATGGCTTGCGGATATGCAGCCTGCGGCGTTCTTGTATATTCAGGAAAAACCGCTACAGCACCGGACCCTACAACCAGGTCACGGACCATTCTTTTATGGGTAGGAAAGTCACCCAACACCCAGCCTCCGCCATGTATGAACATGAAGACAGGAAGCTTTTCTTTTACACCGGCAGGACGAACGATGTAGATCTTTACTTTATAACCTTCGCTGTTGATCATCTTTTCCGAAATTTCAATGCCGGACAAGTCAACAGGCACAGATGTTTGTGCGCCTTCCAACACTTTCCTTGCATCATCCGGTGACATGTCTTCCAGTTGTTTACCACCAGAGTTGAGCTTTGTTAGAAATGCTTTTATACCTACGGAAAGGTTCGGGTCGGTGGCATAATCCTTAATCTGTGAAAAGGTATCACCCGCGACTAAGAGGGCGGCGAGAAGCATACCCAGTTGAATCAATTTTATTTTTCCAGGAAACCATTTTACGGATAGTTGCACTACATTTTTCATTTTTGTTTTTTTTGAGATGATGTTATCGATTATATATTTTTTTTGTGGATGATTTCCCATTTGGTGAGGATATTATCCGCTGCTCAACACAATTTCTACTTGAACATAAATTCCGGTTTTATAGTAATCATCAGGAAACTCCAATAGCCGGTAAGCTTCGCCGAACGTGGTGCAAGGTTCTTCGCATACTCCATGCTGTGAGTAGCATTCATTATGCTAAACCCACACTGAACAGTAGTGATTTTATTAAGCGAATAATCAGCCACCAGGTCAATCTCACTGCCGAGGTATTTTTTTATCGCCTTGCCGTTTACATCTGTTTGATCATTGGCCAGGGCGAAGTATTGGTAGTCCACGCCCAAATCAAATCTTTTGTTTGTGCTGTTGTATTTTATTTTTGCATAAGGATTACTTAGCCCGCCCGACGGTGCACCGGTGCCGACATAGAAGTAATCCATCAGACCCCAAAACTTATGCGGCGTTCCGTATAAAGGGTCGAAGCGATGATCCGTAGCCGAAGTGGAAAAAGCATCATTGCCAGAGGTATAATCCCATCCCACTGAATAAGAGAAACGGTTAGGTACATAAGCCAGCGACACAGAACCTAAATACGC
>JBDTSD010000236.1:0-6296 GCA_039931355.1 Ginsengibacter sp. | reverse complement strand
TGCTATCCGTAACCTTGATGGCGGTATTGTCGTCAATCGCATAAGAAGGTACAGGTATGGTATTAGCCAACTTTTCTAAGCTTGTCAAAGAATTTTCCGGAAACCATTCATGATCCAGGTGAGGGTGCAGGGCAAAATCAACAATTCCTAAAGATTTATCACTTTCCGCTGGCAAAGTATGATTGCCATAAGTCGTACCAAAGCGAGTCATAATCATACTTCCGGCACTCAGACCCACGTAGACTATCTTGCTTAGTAGCGATGGTAAGAGTTTTGCCAGCCCGGATTGCTGCATCCAATAGCACAGATATTGACAGTCCCCACCTCCTACCAGTAGCGCATCAGTTTCCTGCAGCGTGCTCATCCAAAGCTCTTTTTTCAAGGTGGGCAAAGCCGTGAGTTCCAATATTCCCAACGACTTCCAACCCAATTTGCAAAAAGGGTCGCCTAATGAACCGCAAATCACCTTTCGTGCTATGTCGGCACCACCAGTTATAGCATATATAGCCGTGGGAATGAAAAGAGCACTGGACTCGGCAATCGGTTTCCGCAAGAGGTCAACCAATGCATTGTGGATGCTTGCGTTACTGATGCCAGCCGAAGTGAGAAGAAGCTTCATAAATTTTTTCTTTGTGAATTTGAAATCGCCGGGTTATGTCTTATCATTTCATACCAGTTGAAGGTCTTTACAACCACCGTTAACAAAATAAAATAGATTTGATTAATCACTGTAAGCCGGCAAATCTTACTTCAGTTTATCGGCAATATTTTTCATTTGATGTGTATGTCTTTTTGTATGGCATATTGCAAAAGTGAGCCATTCAGTTCCCGTGAGTGCACCTATGCCAGGGAATTCAAAGTCATAGAAAACGTCCTCTAAATTGATAGAACCGGCAAGCCTTACAATCTCTTCCCGGTTGGATTTTAGCCTTGCAGAAAGATCTTCTTTATCTTGTTTCTCATTTGAGGGTAAAACAGAATCAGGCGATTTCATTTTTAAATCGTAATTCAAAAAGATAGATTTTATCTGTTCAACTTTTTCATCCGGCTCCCGCAAAGCTTGTTTGGATTTACCTTTCAATACAGCCGGGATGCCCGTTTCAGATTTAAAAATATGATCCGCTACCTGTGCGGCGGTCCAACTATTCTCAAACGGTATCTTATTAAATTGATCCTGTGGAAAGAGGTCAAGCGTTTTAAAAAGATCATTTGATGTTTCGGCTAATCCTGCTAAAATTTCATCCTTGTAATTGTTTTTCATTTGTATCCTTTTTTATTTGAGCAATAAGGCAAAGTTATAGTGAAGAATAAAAAGCAAGCGGGTGCTTTGCGACATTTGCAGGGGGTATACCGCACTCCATGCAACATACAATTTTAAATATGGCCATGGGTAACTCAAAGTGTCATTAAACGAAATAGGTTCTCTGGTTAATTTGTTTAGAGACAATCTTATTTGGATAAATATACTTCTTGAAGAGATGTATCAGGACTGGGGCAAAAATCAGAACAAAACCAGCATAAAAGGCACATTGATATAACATGCCTTTTTTGCGACCTCAACAGACGCAAATTTATTCATAGCAGGTTTTTTGTTTTATCTTCCTAAATATTCTAAAAAAGAGTTTTATGAAAAAAACACTATTAGCTTTTATAATTTTTACACTTACTATTCCATTACTTTATTCACAAACAAAACAAATACGATTACTTGTAAGAGGGGACGACATGGGCTTTTCACACAGCGGAAATGAAGCGCTTATTAAATGTTATAAAGAGGGTATTGAGCAATCTATTGAAGTGCTGGTTCTTTCACCATGGTTTCCCGAAGCGGTTAAAATGCTGGAAGAAAATACCGGCGTTGATGTGGGTATTCATCTTGCACTAACCAGCGAATGGGATAATGTAAAATGGCGGCCATTAACTGACTGCCCAAGCCTGGAAGATACTAACGGTTACTTCTACCCGATGATTTGGGCAAATAAAAATTATCCCGCCAGGAATTTGTTATCACATGAATGGAAGCTATCTGAAATTGAAAAGGAATGGCGTGCACAAATTGAAACAGGCATAAAAAATATTCCCCGGGTTAGCCATTTGTCAGGCCACATGGGTTGTATGAACATGAATGACTCTGTACATGCACTGGCAAAGCAACTTGCTAAAGAATATCATCTCTTCATGGACGGCAGTATACCGGCTATACGATATCTCAGCTATGAAGGGCCCCACAAAACCAGTGAAGAAAAAATTGCCACATTTATTAAGATGCTTAACAAGCTGTCAGCAGATACTACTTATGTTTTCCTGGAACATCCCGGCTTAAATACTCCTGAGTTGCAGGCAATTCATCACATCGGCTATGAAGATGTTGCTGACGACCGGCAGGGAGTTACAGATATGTTTACCGATGAAAATGTAAAAGCAACTATCAGGAAAAAGGGAATCAAATTGATCAGCTATAAAGATCTATAGCACAATCTCCAAAAGTAATTACTGATCTATCTTCATTCGCCGTTGGCGTTTACCAAGGATTACAAACGAGTGATTAGATCATGATTTAAAAAATATTCATTTACTGAAATCCTGCGATAACGTGCAGCTTTGACGGATCATAAATATCACCATCTTTAATAACTGTCTGCACGTTTCTTATATCGCGGATGTTCTCCAAAGGATTTCCATTCACAATAATTATATCTGCCTTTTTACCGGGAGTAACCGAGCCGGTCATGGTTTCCATCTTCATAACTGTGGCTGGTACAATCGTTGCCGTTTCAATAGCCTGCATAGGCGTTAAACCGCTTTCGACATACAACTCCAGTTCCCTGAAAAGACTGTAGCCCGGGAAACCCATATCCGTGCCGGCAACAATCGGAACGCCCTCCTGGTACAAAGCATTTGTAATTTCTTTGAAGTCTTTCATAATGATCTTTCCGCGTGCAATTTGATTGCTGTCATCAGTACCTGTATTGATAAATAACGGCTTCATTGGCTCTGGCAGCGAGGCAAACGCTGGCTCTATATCAGTGATCTTATCTTTTAAATCCCGAAAGCCTAATTCAAACACACCTATTGTCGGGTCAATCACCACGTGATGCGCTTTAATAAAATCAAGCACTTTAATATTTGCAGAATCATTAAGATCAATCGAACGGTCTTTTCGTCTTTTCATTGCTGAATAAACATATTGTATGTGGTTCACCATATCCATTCCTGAATCAACACCCTGCATCAGCGTCATGCCTTGTGGAATATGGCCTGTAACGGTAAGGCCTACACGATGTGCTTCATCACAAATTGCTTTTACAATCGCAGGCTTTACAGAGCTATAAATTTTTATCTGGATAAAACCATTGTCTTTGTACCGATCAACGGCAGCGATCGCTTCTTCTTTTGTATTGGCCGTAATAATGCCAATAGTAAATCCTCCTTTGCCATCTATGATACCCGCTTTTAAAATGTGCGGGCCAATACCACTTCCATCATCAATGGCTTTTTGTATCGCATTGATGTAGCCAAATTCATTACCGCAATCACGTACGGTGGTTACCCCGGCAGCAAGGTAGGCGGGGCCCCACTCTGCCTGCTCAAAATGCGAATGCATGTCCCACAATCCCGGCAATATTGTTTTGCCCTTTGCATTAATAATAAACGCATTCGCAGGCACCGTAACTGAATTTGCAGCGCCGGCACTTTTAATGATGCCGCCTTCAATAATAATGATTGCATTGGGAATGGTTGTATTGTTGACCACATCTACCAATGTGCCGCCAGTTATAGCTATCAGTTCATGCTTTTGAAAAGATGGCTTAGCCGACGAAGTAAACAACCTCATACCATATACGGCAGCCTTATCTACAAAGGAAGCCAGCAACGACTCGTAGGGCTCCAGCACCATTTCCTGTTTATCGCCTTCCGCATCATTAGTAATAAGGCAATAAAGCTGCCCTTTATCATTTGCCCACAGTAGCTCGTTGCCCCATATCAAACCTTTGATGGCAAAGCGCTGCAACACAAGTTGTGCATTGTTGAATGAAAAAGTATCCGTGCCGTCATGCTTTATTTCCACGCTGCCCGAGGGAAGCAAATTTATTGTGGCTGGCCTTTTATGTTTTTTCCAATATTGAATCAGCAACATTTGCGCAGTAGCCGGTGAGTAGCCCGCAACGGTAAAACTGTTTGGCTTTACCGCTTTTGTAAAAATGGAATCATCCACCTTAATGGAGGCAGTCTTATTGTTGACCACCACGGAATCATTTACTGCCGAAAACCTCGAAGTGCCGCCTTTGATTCTAAAGGAGATAGGTTCAAGGGCTGATGTCACCTGTAGGTTTGCCATAAGGCTTACAGGTGATCCCCTGTCGATGTATTTAAAGTCTATATGGTAATCCAGGTTATTGCCCTTCTTAGTTATTGTATATTTTTCTTTGCCGATATTCTGCTCAAACTTATGCAGCAGGTAGGTGCCGCTATCAATGATATCTTGCGCAAAAATATTTTGAACAAAAGATAGAAAGAATAACGTGTAAATAATCTTTTTCATGCTGCAAGAATAAGATTTAAGTTTCAAATTGATAGTATGAATTGAGTAATTAGGTAATCAACATTTGTTATTTTGTGAGATAACAAATTTTGCGAATGCCGTTAAGCTGGAATGAAATAAAAAGTCGTGCTGTTTTTTTCACTAGCAGTTGATCTATATTGTCGTCCGCAAGCTTTTATAAATGAAACAAATAGGATTGAGATTTTATTTGAGTTGTATGATAAGTTGACGAGTGAGATGTTTGCAAAAGAGAGGAATAAAAAAAATCTAAAATATATAATGACAACAAAAGAATTAATCGCCCTAATAACATCAGTTCAGGCCTATGCAATTATCCCGAAGATTATAAATATTCTTCGGCTAAATTTTACGTAAGTGGAAGGGATGAGCGCTGGATAACTGATGATGAAATAAACATGCACGACCTCTGTCCTTCCCTTGTGATAAAATATAACTTGTTGGAAATACTGCTTTATAACCTCCGGCATGTGCAGCACCACGTTGGTCAATTAAATTTATTACTCCGGCAAAGGGCAAACGTTGCAACCGAATGGATTGCACAGGCTGATTAATTGTTTGAACCATAGCTTGCTGCAGGCGACCTGTCCTCGTCTTTACTACGCCAGCAACCCCCGGGTTCAAAAACTTCCAAATCGATTCTTCCTGCATGTAATAATCCCTTGCTGGTAGTATAGTAATCAAGCGTAGCGCTGTATATCTAATCCTGCAGTTCGCTCACAAATCTGCCTTACAAGGTTTTCCTTCTCCTCCCTTCCGCAACCTGTTTTTGCCGGGACTTTACATAATAAAACAACCCTGCCTGCGTTTACTATTGGCAGGTAATCCAATGGTAGTTGACAGGTAGTTGACAGGTAGTTGGTTGGTAGTTGGTTGGTCGCAAGCACCAAAGAAATAGCTGCCAACGACTATTCATTTCGTAACGGCTTTTACAATCAATCCCCTTTGAAAAGATAATGTAACGGCAACGATTAGACGCGAATTGTATGACAATTAAAACAAATTAAACGATGGCACAGGTAAGCAATGGCATTCTTGGTGGCTTCTCCGGTAAAGTGGGCCCCGTATCAGGCTATACAAGGTATGGCAAAAACATTATGCGCTCTGCCACCAGCCGCGTGAATGATAAGGAAACACCGGGAAGGATGGCACAGCGTGAAAAAATAAAAGTATGCAACCGCTTTATGAATGCCTTTACCGGCACCGGCTTTTTCAGTAAAACATTTCCTAACTATGGGCACGGCGGGCTCAGGGTACAACCGTGCCATGGGTATATTGCTGAAAAAGGCCGTGTCTGGTGCTTATCCCGATTTTAGTATTGATTACGAAAAGTTCCTTGCTTCCAACGGGCCACTGCGTGAAGCTATAGGCGCTATGGCAACCGTGCAGCCCACGCAGGATATACTTTTTACCTGGGCCGATAATAGCAAAGATGGCACCGAAGACCACGGAAAGATATTTGCATGTAAAAAGGGAAACGCTGATAAATATTGAAAGCCTTTTGGACGCTTTATACCGAAAATCCTAACAATGTTAAAATTTGTATTGGCGCGACAACAATACAAAAAACGCAATAGAAAAGTGATGATAATCAATGGTGTATTTTTTCTTGAATTTATGAAAGGGTTCGTGTGATATTGTGTTGGTGGCAATTATTTTAGACCGTTTTAATCCATTGCTACTTTCGGCTATTTTGGCAATAACATATTGCAAGGCGTTTTTTATAATTGCTCCA
>JBDTSD010000235.1:0-6352 GCA_039931355.1 Ginsengibacter sp. | reverse complement strand
GGCAGACCAGGTTGTTGCTAATATGTTGAACAAAATCCGCAGCTGTGCTTAGTAGATTTTATGATGCACAAACGCATATGTTGTTGTTCCCCCGGCTACCCTTGGCAACTTTAAATCGCAACACGCCACTATTAATTATTCGTATAATTTTTAAATAATAAAGAAGCTGCTGTCCTTGAGTTTCCGCCACGACGGACAAGTGCAACTCAGGACATTTACTTTATTTTTAAAAGCTATATGAGTAAAGGAGGGTATAAAATTTTTGACCAGGGAGGAATATATTTTGTAAGTTTTGCTGTGATATCATGGGTAGATCCTGCCTACGCTGGCGCGGATCTCCTCACCTGTGCCAGCCCGCTACTACAAAATTATTAATTATCTCAGGTTATACATCCATTTAATCAATCCTTACGACCTAACCGGCAGGGTGCAAATCAAACAAAATACAAATAATACAAACATGGAATTTAACCAAGACAATCAAGTAATTCAACTTTGTGCTAAAGAAATAGAGCTTGAAGGGCAGGGCCAGCAATCTGATGCAGGCAATCTGTTTAAGGAAGCATGGAATTTAGCGATAACTGATTTTGAAAAATTTACGGCTGCACATTATGTTGCGCGACATCAATAAGTGTTTCAGATAAATTAACTTTGAAAATAGACGATGAAACTGTAAAAGGAACCTTGCCTTCTCTTTATCTGAATATTGGAAAATGTTATGAAGATCTGGGTGATTTTAAGAATGCAAAAAGTAACTATCAGGCAGCACTTTCCTTCACTAATTCTCTTCCTGACAACGGCTATGGAAATATGATACAGGCGGGAATAACTAATGGACTTATCAGGGTGAAATAAGGATTAGTTATACTCATAAATCATAAGGGCGAAAACGACGAACCGCTAAGAATATGCTTATTGAAGAAAGTCATCTTAGCAAGAGTTCCCGGCTTGCGCCACGCAACTACTACACACCTGGACGAATGGGGCTCATAATTATTTTTGAAAAATATATATAAAGTATGTATATCTTTATGAAGTACTTTATTTAAGTTATTTTTCCTTTTCCACCCCCGTGAATACATTTTAATTTTACGCTGCCGTTTACCCATTACTTTTTGTTTTCATAGTACCTGGTGAAAAATTTTTTAATCAAAAAAATTTCATTTTATGAACCAACTCAAATTGTTTTTAGCGGCAATTACTTTTACACTTTTATCAGGATGTTGTACACCAGATCCAAATCTGGGTTCACAAGCCATGACTTCTGTAGATCAACACCAGAGCAACTGGTGCTGGGCTGCCAGCGGACAAATGACCATGAATTTTTTAGGTGGCAGTGTTACTGAATGTGATGAAGCAAATAAACGTTTTAGCAGATCCGATTGCTGTAACTCGCCGACCCCTTCAGCTTGCAATAATGGCGGCTGGCCTGAGTTTGACAAATACGGTTTTAAGGCAGATCATACTTCCGATGCAGCATTATCCTGGGACGATGTAAAGAAGCAGATATTCTGCCATAAGGTGCCCTTTTGCAATGCATGGCATTGGAATGGTGGTGGTGGGCACATGATGGTAATAAGCGGTTACATGGTGTTGAACAATGTAAATTATGTTTACCTGCGTGATCCTCTTCCTGTAGGTGTTGGCTCATCACGCTGGATAACTTATGATGCTTATGTAAGCGGCGCCGGATACACACACTGGGATGATTACTACAATATCGCAAAAAAATAATAAAACATTGTTTAAATAAATTTTATATGAAAAAGAATTCAAAAATATTGGTAGCGTTGCTTTTAATAAGCACTATTGCCTCCGTAGCAATTTTGGCACAAAAGGGTACGGGTGATGAGGCCATTTCACAAGGCCAGGTAATGGAAGCTGTACAGACTTTTGCAAAATTAGTGAACGATCAAAATGCCCAAAGTTTTGGATTGCAAAATGCTGATCAGCTAAAATCTTTAAAGGCAGGCAACCAGGTGAAAAAATATATGATTGGCCTTGATGATGTAAAAAAATACACACCCGGCCAGGATGTACAAACAATTATGAAAGAATTACCTGTAGTTGAAGTAGCACTTACAGATGCCAACGGAGGGGTAATAACTTCTATTGAATTTACAAAACAAAAAGATAACTGGCAGGCGACAGGCTTTGGATCAAGCCCTGAAATAAAATCTTTATTTAGCGACAGGGCAATGGTGGCTGACAGTCTTATCAGCGGTGGAAAATTAGTGGTGATTCCGGCACTGCATTCAAACTTTTTAGCAGTTAACAATGGCGGCGGATTAAATTTTTTAGTGCTGGAGCAAAATGATAACCTCGGGTTTAGACAGGGCGCCATGATACCAGCTTCTGAAGCCATGACAAAACTTTTGACTGCTGCTAATGAATACAATGGCCTTCCTCAATAAAAGATATTTCTACTTTTTTCTTTTTAATAATTGTTACAACTGCCGTTATTTGCGGGCAATGTTTCAGATAATTAGCATGGGACGACAAAGCG
This sequence comes from Ginsengibacter sp., assembly GCA_039931355.1. GTDB lineage: Bacteria > Bacteroidota > Bacteroidia > Chitinophagales > Chitinophagaceae > Ginsengibacter. Next base: position 3,846 of record JBDTSD010000235.1, on the reverse strand, counting down.
TGGAACTATGCTTTAAAAATAGGCGATGAAACTGTAAAAGGAACTATGCCTTCTCGTTATTTGAATATTTAAAAAAGCTAAGCAGTTCTGTGTGATTTTGCGAATGCAAAAAGTAACTACCAGGCAGCACTTTCTTTCACTAATTTTCTTCCTGACAATGGACATGGAAATATGATAAAGGCAGGAATAACTAATGGACTTACCAGGGTGAAATAAGGAATAATTATACTCCTAAATCATAAGGGCTTTAACGAAACAACCATTCTTAAAACCACGACATGATCTAACGCTAAAAATAAAGGCCGTCATCCCGACGGCCTTTATTTTCAAAAAAGAAATAATTAAATGATTATTGCTTCACCACCTTAATTGTTTTATTAAAGCTTCCCTGCTTAACATTCAATAAATAGATTCCGGGTGCGTAGTTGCTGGCATCTATTTCAACTATACCTTTTGATTGGGAAACAGTTTTGCTTACAAGCTTCCGTCCATCTATGCTATACAGGTCTACATTTGTTGCCTGGTTACTAGCAAGCGTTAAGTATAGCCTGATTGTTTTTGTGGAAGGATTTGGAAATACTTCCGCAAGGTTAACTGACATTTCCCCGGCAACTTCTGAAGGCGCTTTTTCAGACAGCGCTTTATCACTTTTTACATAAATATCATCTAATCCACATTGTGCGCTGGTGCTGAATGCAACATCAAAACGTGTGAAGTCGAAATTATCTTTCCAGGTAATAGTCGCAATATTCGGTATGGGGAAATTGTGGAAATTAATTGTATTGGTCGTAAAAGTTCCATATCCGGGCGGAACACTTATTGTTCCCGATTGTGACGAGCCGGCTAAGAACCAACTAACATCTACATCAAAGGGATTCGGATTAGTTACTTTCCATTGACGCACCGAAGAAGGCGCATTCGAGCAGAGTGGTTCTAATTTCAGATTCTTTACATACAGGTTAGGAAATTTAACCTTAGCCACAGCCTTCTGAGCATTTATAAATCCATAGCCCGTGTTGAAATCGAACCCCTTATCAAATCCATCTGTGTATATATCATCCATATCGCTGGCTGTAGAAGTAAGTACGCCTTTGATTTGCGCAGGCGAAATTGTATTTAATTTTTGCGCCTGTATCATTAGCGCAGCAACGCCCGCAGCATGGGGCGCTGCGGCAGATGTACCAAAAAAGTTGGGGTACGAATCTGCATCTTCGGCAATATCACCGCCGCCGAACGGATCAAAGAAAGAAGTATTGCCTCCGTCGGGCGCTACCAGGTCTGGTTTTTTACGAATCAAAGGCTCTGTCCTGTTTCCATTAATATCAAACAAATTAGCCACTCCTCCTTTAGCCGAGAAATACTCCACGAAGGCAGTATCGAGCCCATAGGGTGGGGTATTTAAATAGAAAGCAGCCCCGGTTGAAATAGCTCCTTCAGCTTTTGTATGGCCTACCAGTGTGGGTGCGAGTATGCCTGGAATTGCAGGATCTGTAAGATAAAACAAAGCGTCACCATAAAGATTATATTTCAGGCGTGTAGGGTCGGGACCTGAGTATTTTAAAATATAAAGGAAAAATGTAGGGCTGGCAGTAAAATTCTGAAACCCCAATAGTTCCACAGGCTCGCCGCTGGCAATATTATCCGACCAGCCAACTGCAACAAGATTACCATCAATGTCCGTTAGGTAAATATCAAAATCGGACTCGGCGCCTACTCCGCTTGCGGCGAATGAAGATTGATCCCATTGGAAGGACATGATAACCGATCCGCCGCTTGGCACATAAAGCGGTTGGGCGTAAACAGGTCGCGTGCCCGGAGCGCTAAAATTATGTGCTGTTCCTGCGTCAGGCCCAAATGGTGCTACATCAGACGGGCGATAGCTACTTTCATAAGAGCGAATGCTTTGGTTGCCGGCAGAAGAAAAATAAGTTACCCCTCTTTTCTTTGCAATATCAACCGATTGGGCAATAATACCATCCTGGAAAAAAGGTTCCGCATAATAAAATATATCATCAGCGATTACTTTACACCCTATGTCTGTAAGATCCTGTATGCCTTGAGCAAAATCCGCCATGCCGAAATAAGCACTGTGAAAAGCCAGGGCGGCGCCTGGTGCCACATCATGAACTATTTCCATCATTGCGCGGCCTTCATCATTGCCTCCGCCATCAAGTTCTTCAAGAACCGCCACATCTTTTTTATATCCAAAGGGGTTTGCTTTTCCCGGTAGTTCTCCCTGCATTACACCGGTTTGAGCAGTGCCAAGATTATCATAGCTATCTGATAAAATACCAACTGTTACTCCTTTGCCATCCACATGGCTTTTGTTCCTTGCGAGATAGGAAAGCTGCGCAGTATCTCCCTGGCTTATTACAGGTGTATTTGAGGGAGCACCAGGCGAGGGAGAACCATCGTTGCCCTGTGAAAAAGGTTTGCTTTTTAACGATTGATGCGCCGGCCTGTAGGATGGGCTTGCAAAACGGATCGTGCTTATTCCGTTGAGCTGAGGCAGGATACTTATCGGCACAAATGCCGAAATAACGCGGCCATAAACGGCTTTCACTGTAACACCCATTTTTTGTAAATCTGCAGTAGTGGTACTTAAGTTGCCCTTAACTGTAATATCCACAAGTATTTTATCACCTTTTATCTGCATAAGGTTGTCAAGGGCATTTGAACCAGCCACCTGTTTTTTCACCACATTACCATTTTTGGCGAAATCGTCATGCAGGGTTTTTAATGCGGGACTGAGTTTGGTAGCAGGTTTTAGGACATCCTGCTGCTGCAATTTTCCGGTCATTTGAGGATTCCCTTTTATCTGCGAATAAAGGGTGTTAACTAAAAAGAATGTCAAAAGGCATAAGCTTAGACTGATGCGTAATAATTTTTTCATAATTCGCGTTTTTTGTTGTGAAAAAAAATATAGGAGATTGATGGGGATAATTTTCGAGGGGTATAAAATCAAACCAAAATGGAAAGAAGCAGAACATTTGGCTATTCAAGCTAATTATATTTTTTACAACGGAAAAATAAATCTCGCGGTATCTTAAAAAATAATTCGCTCAGGAATCTTCAGTCAGAGATTTACATCAATCGCAGGGTTTTTATTTTTTGGCTCAAAGCATTTAAAACAGGATGTAAACTGAAAACTTTGTTTATTCAGCTTGATGCATTTACTTTCAGCCAACTTAAAGAAGTGTGGGCGTTGTATTCGCAGCTATCCGAAGTTTGCACCTCCAGGTATTATAAATCCAAAAATGTAATAAAAAATTAAAGGAACTCCTTCGGAGCAACTCAGGACATTTATTTTATTTTTAAAAGCTATATGAGTAAAGGAGGCTATAAAAATTTTGACCAGGAGGAATGTATTTTATAAGCTTTGCTGTGGTATCGTGGGTAGATGTGTTTTCACGAAAAGAGTATAGAGATATTGTTGTTGAAAGCTTACAACATTGCCAGCACGAGCAAGGGCTTGTAATTTATGGATGGTGCATTATGAGCAATCATGTGCATCCAATTATTTCCGCAAAAGAAAATAATGTAAGCGATGTATTAGGTAATTTTAAAAAATTTAGAAGCTAAAAACTTATAGCAGCTATTCAAAATAATACAAGTAAAAGCCGCAAGGGATGGATGATAAAATTATTTAAAGAGGCAGGAGAATCAAATACCCGGAACAGCCATTTCCAATTCTGGAAACAGGATAATGAACCTAAAATTATTTAAACACCCGATTTTGCTAAACAGAAACTTGAATACATTCGCAATAATCCTGTAGATGCTGGTATAGTAGAAAAGGCAGAGGAATATATTTATAGCAGTGCAAGAGATTATTATAATGGTAAG
>JBDTSD010000234.1:0-6409 GCA_039931355.1 Ginsengibacter sp. | reverse complement strand
TTATTTTCGATACTGATATTGCACCGGACTATGATGATGTAGGCGCTATGGCATTACTACATGCATTTGAAGATATGGGCGAAGCAAAAATTCTCGCGACGATTTCATGCAATGCATTTAAAACAACGGCGCCAACCCTAAGTGTTTTGAACACTTATTTTAACCGGCCTGGAATTGCAATCGGAATAACAAAAACTGCTTTGCCCAATAAAGATTGCTCCCAGCAATGGGCGCAGGTAATTGTTGAAAAATATCCTCACGCATTGCAATCAAATAATGATGCAATGGATGCCGTAAAATTGTACAGGAAGATATTGTCATCACAACCTAATAAGAGTGTAACCATTGTAAGTGTTGGATTCTTTACCAACCTGGCCGGGTTGCTCAATTCAAAGGCGGATGAATATTCAAGTCTTTCCGGCCCGGAGTTGATAAAAAAGAAAGTAAAGAAATTGGTTTCAATGGCTGCAAGAATTGATAAGGACGGAAAGAGCGGTTATGAATTTAATGTGGTGACTGATGCTGCCGCTTCTCAAAAAGTATTTTCGGATTGGCCCACACCAATGACTATAAGCGGTTTCGAAATTGGTGAAAAAATCTTAACCGGTATTCGCCTTATTAACAATGAAGCCATACAAAACAGTCCTGTAAAGGATGCCTTTCAAATTGCCCTTACAAAAGATAACAATACACTTGGCCGCAATAGCTGGGATGAAACGGCTGTGCTGGTTGCCGTGCGTGGCATCGAACCTTACTTCGGTTTTCGCAAAATCAATTTCAAAATAGAAGATGATGGTAAAGATGTTTTGATACCAGGCAAAAAATTTACTTACTTAACATTTAAACAATCGCCCGCACAAATTGCAAAAGTTATTGAAGATTTAATGATGCACCAGCCGGTGAAACAATGAGTAGGCAAGTCCATTGCGCAACAACCGGACTGTAAATATTTACTCTCCCGGAGCCTGGATACCTAACAGTTCATAAAAATCTTTCTCTTCTAATTCTTTCACTTCTCCCGGCTGCAGATTTCCTAGTTGAATGCCACTAATTGACAAGCGGATCAGCCGCAGGCAACGGTGACGGGCTGTAAGTACCATCTTGCGCACTTGCCTGTATTTCCCTTCCGTTAAAGTAATCAGCAGCCACGTATGCGGCCACCCTTCTCTCCTGTCTTTTGCATATGGATAAAAAATCAGGGGATCATCTATCCGCTCTATGGCAGCAGGCTTTGCAATATAGTGTTCGGCATTTTTTACTTTGATGGCAATACCATTTTCTAATTGCTCAAATGTTTCGGTGGTAATTTCATTTTGTACCATGACAAGGTATGTGCGCCGGTGAAGTTTATCACCTGAAAACAACAACCGGGTAGCCCGCTTATCTGTCGTTAATAAAAGCAGGCCTTCGGAATCTTTATCCAGCCTGCCGAGCGCATGTGTGTCGGGCGGAAATATAAAATCAAGATCGCCCAATAAGCCAACCGCATGAGGGCTTACAAACTGCGACACCATGTTTCGTGGCTTATTTAAAATGAAGTAACGGTGCATGGGCAAAATTGCGAAAGTTTTCGGATTGCCGTATTTAAAGCAGCCTGCCATCCACATAATCATATACAACGACGATTGGCAATTTGGCTTTTTTGAAAAAGCGATAATAACACTCTTTTCAACACGGTATCATGTTTGTAGCTAATGATGCAAAAATTTTATGGAGATACAACAAATTAAAAAACCTGCGGGCCCCACAGATCATCTTGCTAATGAACGAACCTTTCTTGCCTGGATACGAACAAGTATTGCACTGATGGGCTTTGGCTTTGTGATAGTAAAGTTTGCTTTATTTATTAAGCAAATATCACTTGTACTCGGGGAGAAAGGTGTTATTCAAAGCAAAGGGTATTCAGCTATCATTGGTGTGCTGATGGTAGCCTTCGGGGGAATAATGGCGACCTTAGCGTATGTGCGTTACCGTAATATTCAAAAGCAACTCAATGCCAATACCTACTTTCCTTCAAACTGGCTGTCAGTATTGGTTACTTTAAGTATCGTTATTGGAAGCGTTCTTTTAATCCTGTACCTGCTGCCAAACATCCGCATATAATTTCAGGGATCTTCGGTAAAAAGAAGGCGTATAAACCAATGGCTATGCATTTGAACTTTTCTTTTGAAATGAAACTTGATAGAAAAAAGTAGAATAATTGAAGTCGGTTTGTAATTAATATTATCTGGCCCGAAGGCCCTTAATTTCAATAACTATCAGTGCAACCGGTGGCCAATAAACAGGGTCGTTCCTCAACCCCGAAGAGGATGAATGTCCACCACTATCATAAAACTGAAATTTTTACGAGAAATACAAGGAGATATGGATAGAAAACAATATTTAATTTGATGAAAAGTTTATTGCGGGATTGATACTGTTCACCCCCCGGGGGTTAGTAATCGCATTGTTTTATTTTCCCTGGGGCGCCACCCAGGGGTATTAATATTTAAGCCCTTCGGCCTTATCACACATTGACAGAGGAATAAAACCAAAGGCCTGGAGCAAAGGGACAAGAAAACCTAGCTAATGGCAGTGGTATTCGCAGCCTCTGTAAGCATTTTACTTTTAAGAAATTTTGCATACCAGTTACCTGACGATTTTACAATGCGCTTTTGGGTTTCAAAATCAACATACACAAGGCCGAAGCGTGGATAATAACCTTCTGCCCATTCGAAATTGTCAAGGAATGTCCAGATGAAATAACCGGTCACATTTACACCTTCCCGCCTGGCACGCAATAATTGTGAAACATTATCTCTTAAATATTTTGTTCTACCCGGATCGTCCACCAGGCCATCAATAACTTCGTCGGTAAAAGCAGCTCCATTTTCTGTAACCATCAGTGGTGGTATACCAGCATAGGTACTGAATTTCTTTAAAATATTATAAATGGATTCAGGATAAATCTCCCAATTCATAAGTGTTGCTTCTACATTTCGTCTATTAGCTTTAATGATCTTCGCTCTAATAAAAGGCATAAATGCAGTGTGGCTCACCATCTCACGGGTATAATTTTGCACGCCAATAAAATCCATGTTGAAAACGATATTCTTTTCATCATTCTGCTTTACAAATTTGTCAATGCGATTTATAATTTTTAAATCATTGACAGGATATCCTAATCCGAGTAATGGTTCAATAAAAAGACGATTAAGTAACGCATCTACTTTTTTTGCCGCAATAACATCTTTCTCAGTATTGCGAAACGGCTCTATGTGTGAACATGAAAATGTAGTGCCTAAATTACTTCGCGGCTGCAAGGATTTTATTAACCTTCCACCATGTGCCTGGCAAAGAGTGGCATGATGTGTGGCTGCTAAAAAATTATTCAATCCTTTTTTTCCGGGAGCGTGCACACCTAAAAAATACCCGGCACCGGTAAAGACCATTGGCTCATTCAATACAAACCAGTTCTTCACACGATCACCAAAATTTCTGACACATATATTTACAAACTCTTCGAACCACACAATCACATCACGATTTACCCAACCACCTTTTTTTTGTAGCTCCTGCGGCAGATCCCAATGATATAAAGTGATCCAGGGAGTTATTTCGAGTTCCAGGCAAAAATCTATAACCCGATTATAAAAGTCAATACCGGCAGGGTTTACAGCCCCTATCCCATTTGGCAAAATTCGGCTCCATGAAACCGAAAAGCGGTAATTAGGAATATTAAGATCAGCCATAAGGCCGATGTCTTTTGCATAACGATTATAGAAATCGCAGGCAATATCTCCATGATGATTTTGAAATATCTTGTTTCTGCGTTTCACAAAAACATCCCAGATAGACGCCCCCTTACCATGCGTGCTGCATCCACCTTCGACCTGGTAAGCGGCTGTAGAAACTCCCCAAATAAATTCATTTCCAAAATCTTCTTTTTTCAACAACATACTATCCCGTAATTTGATGGAGAACGTTTCCTAAACTAATTCTTCTTATTTTTTTTTCTGAGTAATCTTCCTTGCCCTGAATAGTATAAGGCTTCTGAATAGTGTAAGCATGATTATCGAAAACCTGGTTAATTATCTGTTCAGTTATATCAGGGTAATCTACAGGAATTATGTGATCACTTTTTACCCAATCCTTTATTTCATTAAGCTTTGAAAGCTTTAATTTTTTTAAAACAGGAATACCCATTTCTTTTAAAGCTGCGGCATTGCATTGCTGTTCGTACTGCCCTTTCATGGGAATAACCATTAATTTTTTTTGCAGAAATAATGCTTCAGCAGGTGTTTCAAAACCCGCGCCACAAAAGACTCCTGTGCTTGTAACAAGGCTTTTAATAAAGACTTCGTTATTGATAGGATTTATTAAAATATTTTTCTTCCTATAAGATTCTTTTGAATGTTTTGAAAACACCTGCCACTCAACATCAATTATTTCTTTCAGCACTTTTATAATTCTTTCGTCATCATACGCAGGAAGATAAACTGTGTAGTGATTTAATTTTTGCGGAATAGCATTTCTTATTTCATCTCTTATTACCGGCGTAAATATTTTGGTATCGTATGCCTTAAAATGAAAGCCATATTTATCAGTAACAGGCGCATATTGGTTCAACACTGTCTTCCCAACAAAATCAGCATCTTTAGGCCGCGGGCTTTTTTTATTTAAAACAGCAGCCTGGTGGCTGAGGCCAATACATTCTTTGCGTTTCAGTTTACAAGCCCATGCACTTACGGGTTCAAAATCATTTATTACAATGTCATATTCTTCAACAGGAAGATTTTTTATTTCTTTATAAAATCTCTTAATTCTTGCTTTTTTATAAGTATCAAATAAATCTATTCCACCCTTTTTACCAAAAATAAAACTCATGCCCTTCAGCTTATACTTAACAGGAAAGCCAACTTCAACATCGGCCTGTGTGCCACTAACTAGTATATCTACCTGCCCTTTTTTTTGCAGCAATGGAATAATGTCACGTGCCCTGCTGATGTGCCCGTTCCCCGTGCCCTGTATAGCATAAAGTATTTTCATTGTACGTTCATTAAATTGAATTCCTGCAGCATGTTGTCGAACAGTTGCGTGTTGCTAAGCTCTATATCATTGTCATCTTCAGCAGGTAAGTTTTCTATATTACTTTCTTCGAATTTGTAAATTGTCCATTCGCCATCATTGTATTCAAGTGCAGTAAGGTTCTCTATCCAGTCACCTGAATTTAAATACATAATTGAGCCGTGTTGGTTTTTAATTTCCCGCATTTCAGGTTGGTGAATATGGCCGCACACTACATAATCGTATTTATTTGAAATACCTATGTCCGCAGCAGTCTGCTCGAAATTATTTACAAACTTCACAGCACTCTTTACACTGTTTTTAATTTCCTTCGAAAGAGAAAGCTTTCCTTTCTTAAATATTTTTTCAGAAATAAAATTCGCGAACCGGTTTATTAAAATCAATGTGTCATAGCCTTTTGCGCCCAATTGCGCAAGCCATTTAGAATGTTGCATGGTTACATCAAATACGTCGCCATGAAAGAACCAGGCAGTCTTATCATTAGAAAGTGGTAACACAATTTTATTTACGATCCTCAAAGACCCCATTTTAAATCCAACAAACTTTCGCAACATCTCATCATGATTGCCGGTAACATAATAAATCTTAGTGCCCTTACCCATCCAGGTCATAATATGCTTCACCACTTTCATGTGGCTTTTGGGCCAGTATCTTTTACTGAACTGCCAAATGTCAATGATGTCACCATTTAGAATAACCGTCTTTGGTTTGATGCTTTTGAGATAATGCAATAGTTCTTTTGCATGACATCCATAAGTTCCTAAATGAACATCGCTCAAAACAAGAATTTCAACCTTACGTTTTTTTTTCTCCATTACAATTGAACTTTGTAAAACTTAAGAGGAGAATAGAAGGCTGACAAGCGCTGGAGAAAAACCCTGATGATGATTTTTTGAAAGAAATATGAGATTGTTTTCATGACCTGGAATTTAATGGTTATAAAAAGGTAAGTAGAACAAATCTTTTGAAAACTGTATTTAGGACAAACCAAAGTAACAAAGTCAATGTGGCCTTAACTTTAAGCGAGTATTATGAGAACATTAATTTTCGTGATAAACTATACTCCAGTTGCCACGACCTTTAGGTCGTGGATAAAATAAATATGGTTTGGCTTTAGCCCAAAATACTTGCATTCACATTATCAAGAACGATAACCTATTGGGTGTTGATTAATTATATAATTATGAAAAAAAGACGATGCAATTTTGGCTAAAGCCAATGCCAACTATTTAAATAATCCACGGCCTAAAGGCCATGGCAATTATTAAGATTGCGCTTTCCGAAAAAATGAAATTAAGAATCTAAAAAAGCCATTACAGCGCTCACTGGTTTTTATTTTTTA
>JBDTSD010000233.1:0-6465 GCA_039931355.1 Ginsengibacter sp. | reverse complement strand
ATTAAAAAAGCATGATGAATTACTCCAGAAACAAATTGATAAAATGCAAAAACAAATTGAACTGTGCTTAAGCAATAAATAGCGCTGATAAAAAAAATAAAACGAATTATCTTGTTAGGATGTTTTAAGAGAACTGCATTGATAATAAAAAGTACAAAATTATTTAAAGCCGCCCGTGAGCTTTGCAGCAACGTACCAACCTGGAAATTGATTTTTTTTCAAAAGAATACGATCCGCTATTTTATGTAAACCAAAAAAATGTCAATGTTTTTTAATGCCTTAAAACAAAAGTTCTAAAATTAATTTCATTATCAAAATCTTCAACATGAGAAAATTTTATTTGATTTTTATCTCCGGTATTTTGTCAATAAATATTGCAAATGCCCAGGCTGTAGGAATAGGAACTACATCGCCAGACCCCAGTTCAATACTTGATGTAACAAGCACTAAGGCAGGAGTGCTTCTGCCACGGATGAAAAGTGCAGAACGCACTGCTATAGCTTCACCGGTGGAAGGGTTAACTGTTTATGAAATTGATACGAAACTTATATACCAGTTTGACGGTTCAAAGTGGAGAAAAATATTAAATAATTTATTCTGGGATAACTCTGTTTCCGGTAATTATATTTATAATACTACGGATAGCATTGGCATCGGAATTTCGAAGCCTGTGGAAAAATTACACATCAGTAATGGACAGATAAAATTGACCCGCACTGCCTCCTTCGAAAACAGTGTTCTTTTTGACATGCCTGCAGCTACGGCTGCTTCGGAACATGAGGGATTAAAATTTTCCGTAGCAAATGTTGCTAAAGGATTTATTGGTTATTCAAGCAACTCATTCCTCGTTCCAAGTGTGCTACGCTTCTCGGGTTCAGGCTTTTTTAATACGGATATGGTTATCAATGGTGTCGGTAATGTGGGTATAGGTACCGGCAGCCCCACGGAAAAACTAGAGGTTGATGGAAATGCATTAATCAGTGATGGTGGCATCCTCTCCTTAAACAAAATATCAGGTTTAAAAACGGTGGAAATAAAATCTACGGAAACAGGCGCAGACGGATCTTCAGTATTGTTATACAATGGTTCGGGCCTGGTCACTATTGAGTTAGATGCCGACTATGGGGATGGTGATGGCAGGGTAATTACCAGCGAGCTGCAAATAAAAGGCGGTTCCGATTTAGCAGAAAAATTTGATATTGATGCTACCGAAGAACAGGAAATAAAGCCGGGGATGCTGGTATCTATTGACACTAAAAATGAAGGGATGCTGTGCATCACAAATGAGCCTGGTGATAAAAAAATTGTTGGTGTAATAAGTGGCGCCAATGGCATTAAGCCCGGTATGCTTATGGGCCAGCAGGGGACTGTAGCTTATGGCAAACACCCGGTAGCACTTGCGGGCAGGGTATATGTGCTCGCTAATAATGAAGGTGGTGAAATAAAAGCGGGAGATTTTCTTTGTTCAGCATCTCAAAAAGGGTATGCAAAAAAAGTGAGCAATATTGGCAACGCCCAGGGAGCTATTATAGGAAAGGCGATGGGTAGCACGGATGCAAAAACAGGCTATACATTAGTATTAATAAACCTGCAATAAAATATTTGTAAAATGAAAAAACTTTTCTACCTCATGCTGAGTTTTTTGTTTTTGCAAACTGTTGCAAAATCACAAAATAATCTATACATACCTCCCGTTTTAAACGGCCCGGTGTACAACCTCACTATGGCAAACGGCAATTACCAGTTTAATGCCGGCATAAACAGCGCCACCAAGGGTTTTAATGGAAACGTGTTAGGGCCAACTTTGATAATGCAATCAGGACAACAGGTGCATATGAACGTGCATAACCTGCTTGGCGAAGAAACAACAGTGCATTGGCATGGCTTTCACGTAGAGCCTGAAAATGATGGCGGCCCGCATACCATCATAGATCCTAATACAACCTGGACTCCATCTTTTACCGTGTTGGAAAAAGCAGGCACTTACTGGTATCATCCACATGCCCATACCCTTACTGCCAAGCAGGTGCTGCAAGGGCTCGCAGGAATGATAATTGTTAGAGACGCGGAAGAAGCTGCGCTCAATCTTCCGCGTACGTATGGTGTTGATGATTTCCCATTGATCATTCAAACCAAAGCCATTGATGCAACAGGAGAAATACAATTTACGGGCAGTGAACCCAATCCTGATACCAACCTTATGGTAAATGTTACCAAATATGCCAGGCTAAATGTGCCGCAGCAGATGGTTCGGTTTAGAATTCTGAATGCCTCCAATCAAAGAGTATTTAACCTTGGCCTTTCTAATAATGGAGTATTTTATCAGATAGCTACAGATGGGGGCTTAAAAAATACAAGGGGCACTATTCAAAGACTGCAATTAGCGCCGGGTGAAAGAGCTGAGATCGTAGTACCTTTTAGTAATTATGGCCTCGGGGCTACTGTGCTGTTGAAAAGCTATGCTAATGAGCTACCCGCAGGCACCTGGGGCGCGGCGGCGGCTTGGATCAATCACACGAATTCAACACCTTCTTATTCTCCAAATTATATGAACGGCACTGCATTTACAGTATTGAAATTTACCGTAGTGGCTGCCACAGCAAACGCGGTAACAACTGTGCCTCCGGCAACACTCGGTACAGATATTCCTATTCCTGCAGCGCAGGCTACGGTCACTCGCAATAAATATTTATTTAGTGGCGGTGGCTTAACTGTAGCCACTGGCAGTGGCGTGAAAATTAGCAATACCTCATCCTATATAAACGCTACCAATTTTGACGAGACTATTATTGATGACGTAATACCAATAGACCAAACGGAGATATGGGTGCTGCATGGCGCCGCAGATCAATATCATCCTTTTCATATTCATGATGTGCAATTTTATATTTTAGACAGGAAAGATTCGCTGGGCAACATTATCCCGCTTACTTCTAATGAAATTGGCCGCAAAGACGTTGTATATGTTGGTCCAAAGCAAACCGTAAGATTTGTAACACAATTCAAAGATTTTTGGGGGGACGTGCCCTATATGTACCATTGCCACATAACGGTGCATGAAGACATGGGCATGATGAAACAGTTTGTCGTGAACAAATATTTTTATGTTAATAAAAATTACGTTGGTAGTATTGAAAACGGCTCTGTTCTTTTTCCATTTAAAACCCTGGGGAAAGCGGTAATTTTTGCCACGGATGGAACTACCATTTATTTCAGAAGCGGTGGCATACATGAAGAAATTACTTCTACACCCATATTAATACAAAAAAAGATAACGCTAAAAGTATCTAACGGGCCGGTAATAATTCAATAACTATTGTATAAGATTTCTTTTGAAAATTTTTTTTAAAAGCTATAGTAACAAACCATTTAAAAAATAAAAATGAATATAAAAAAAACATTTCTGGCATTCCAAATTGTCGCTGGTTGGTGGGGACACCAACCAGGGCAGCCCGCTGTGGGCGGTGTCTCCACCGCCCACCTGCCGTTCAGCAACATAAAAATGAATATAAAAAAAATACTACTCTTACCTATTTTAGTCATTGCAGTAAATAGTTGTTTTTCTCAAAATAAAAAGATCAACGTTTACGCATTTGTTTCGGAAGATTGCCCCATTTCTATTTATATGGCACCTTCCTTAAAGAGTGTGGCTGAACAATATGCTACCAAAATAAATTTTTACCTGGTTTTCCCCCTGGCAACCAGTACGCGGAAAACTGCTGCTTTGTTTAAAACACAACATAAACTTTCATCATTCATCATCAAACTGGATAGTACGCAGGCAATTACAAAAAAGCTGGGTGCAGTTGTAACGCCTGAAGTAATTATTACCGGCGCAGATGATGCTATTTTATATAAAGGAAGAATTAACGATGCCTACCAGGAACCGGGAAAACGAAGGCATATATACACGGGAAATGATTTAGATGTTGCCTTACAAAAAGTAGCACAGGGAGAAGATGTTCCGAAACCCTGGAAGAAAGCAGTGGGATGCTTTATTACTATTAAAAAATAAAATGTTTTGAAACCGCTTATCATTTTCATTTTATTAGGAAGCACTTTCTTTCCTGCACCTGCGCAGGAAATAAATTATTACAAAAATATTCAACCCCTTATTCAAACCCATTGCCTGCCTTGTCATCACCAAAACAATGTGGGCGCTATGCCCCTTGAAAATTATAAACAGGTAAGCGCTTACGGCCGTATGATAGCATACACAACAGAAAATAAACTAATGCCACCCTGGAAAGCGGATGCAGGATACTCGCACCTGAAAGATTATAACAGCCTGACTAAAGAAGAAATTGAATTAATAAAAGCCTGGGTTAACGCCGGTGTAGAAGAAGGGAAAGATATACCGGGCATTAATAAAACTGCAATTGTAAAAGAGAAACTTTTTCCAACACCTGATATGGTAATTGCGATGAAAGAATCTTATGTGTTGGCTGATGATTATACTGAAACAGCGCAGGTGTTTGTAATTCCTTCCAACCTGCAAGAAGAAAAATATATTGATGCAATAGAGTTTGTGCCGGGCAATAAAAAAATTGTAAAATCTTGTACTGTTTCTATTGATACCGGCAACACAGGAGCTTTATATGACAGTTATGATCTTAACTATGGCTACCTCAGCTTAAATGGCCTTGCCTTCATTCCTTACGAATACAACTGGTACCAATGGACGGCAGATGAAGGGGCAAGTTTTTATACATTGCCCTATGCAAAAAAAATTCCTGCTGGCAGTAATTTGCTTCTGCATATTTCTTATGCAGCATCTACCACCATTCAAAAAGACTCTTCATTCTTAAAACTCCATTTTGCAACAAATACCGATAGCCTGAAAACTATCAGCTCGCAAATTTTATTTGATACAACTAATTTAACCAATGGCTCTTTCGTGATAAATGTGGGAGACAAAAGAAAATTTTTTGCAGAACATACCATTGATAAACCTGTTGAAATTTATAGTGTAATGCCGATGGGCCAACATGCCTGCAGCAGTTGGGAAATATATGCCATTGATCGTGCTACCGGGCAGCGAATAAATATTCTTAAAATCCCGCATTGGGATGCACATTGGAAAAAGAAATATTATCCCGATGCTCCCATTCGCTTATCTGCGGGAAGCACAATTTTTGGTATTGCCTATTACAACAATGGCGATGATAATACCGACCTTATAATTTTGCCTCCTAAGAAAATAAAAAATGGCGAAGGCCAACGCGATGAACTTTTTGTTGTAGGATATGATGTGGTAGAATTAAAATCTGTAACTGAATAAATCTTTGTTATGAAATACCGGTTTGTGATTTTGTTGCTTTTTAATTGTTCTTTGCTTAGTGTCGCTCAGCCTGTAACGGTAAGTATTCCGGCGAGTGCAGATAACACGATTTATGAAAATCCTTCCGGCAACAGCAATGCTTTAGGGCAAAATATTTTCAGTGGTAACAATGGTGGTGGCAGCCCAAGGAGAGGTTTGATTAAGTTTGATGTAGGATCTGTTATTCCTGCAGGAGTAACGGTAACTGATGTTAGCCTTACTTTAAATTGTAATGTGAGCAGAACAATACCCGACAATATTTTTTTGCATAAATTATTATCAGCATGGGGTGAAGGTACATCCGATGCTGGTGGTGGAAGTGGCGACGGCGTGGGTGTAGCTGCTACTAACAATGATGCTACCTGGCTCAACAGTTTTTTTTCATCTGTTTTTTGGACAAACCCCGGCGGCGATTTTAATGCGACATCGTCCGCAAGTGTATCCGTTAGCGCCACGGGATTTTATACATGGCAATCAACGCAAATGGTTAGCGATGTACAGAGTTGGCTTGATATTCCAACATCAAATAATGGATGGATACTTATTTGCAATGAAAGCGCCGTTGCAACGGCAAGAAAATTTGGTTCCAGGCAAAATACTACTGTAGCCAACAGGCCTGTGTTATCCGTTACGTACAGCAGTACTCTACCAATAACACTTTCTTATTTTGGTGCTGAAGAAAAGAATAGCGAGGTTTCTATTAAATGGAAAACATTACAAGAAATAAACAATTGCTGTTTTGAAGTTCAACAAAGTATTGATGGCTTTCATTTTAACTCACTCACAAAAATAAATGGCCAGGGCAATAGCGCCGTTCCCCATGAATACGGATATAAATATGTAGAGTACGTATCGGGAATTCATTATTACCGGTTACTTCAAATTGATAAAGACAACCGGCGTACTTTTTCTTCGGTAAGAAAAATAAATGTTTTGGCAAACTCCCAGGTTATACGTATCAATCCTAATCCGGTTTTAAATGAGTTTAGGATTACATCCGATAGGAGTCTTCAGAAAATTTCATACAGGATATACAACACATTGGGCATACTTATAAGAGATGGTGCAGATGCTTCAGAAATAATCAACGTAAGTACGTTGCAAAATGGGTTTTATTATTTACGCTTATTCGATAAAAATAAATT
>JBDTSD010000232.1:0-6522 GCA_039931355.1 Ginsengibacter sp. | reverse complement strand
ATGAACAATTCCCGGTTTATGCTTATGGAGGTAAATTGCTACACTTGCCATCGCGGTAACTCGCACCCTGATTCAAAACTTCCTCCACGTAAACAAGGGCCGCCACCGCCGGAAGCGCCAAAGCAATAAGGAAAGCGAATAGATCTTTTCGCGCCGCAGAGAAACGAGTTAATGGAGATTTCGCACAGACTTTTTTCCTCTGCATTAACTCTGCCTCTCATGTTCTCTGCGGTAAAAGATTTAATCTACTTCGAATAGCAATACTTGCGTTTTCTGCCGGGAATCAAAATTGTTATCGGAAATAAACAACAGGCTTCTATGACCGTTGGCCAATGTTGGCCCAAACGTTGCACCTTCTATATTATCAATATAAATTTTCAAATCATCCATATTCAGTAATAGCTTTTTAGTCACCATTTTTACTGCCTTATCTTTTATTGAATTCATCCTGCTCACATCTTCTGCGTGTGAGAGGTCAGCCAGATAAAGCCTTATAGTACAAGCCGCCCTGCCCGTAGAGAAGGAGCGCTCTGTTACTAACAATTTGTTCTTCCCTAATGATAATATATCCGGAATTCCATTAATAATAAATGCATCTTCGGGATTGGGAGGATAGGCAACAGGATCAATGGTGTAGGCATATTCAGCTAAAGCTTTCTTTGATCCAGCATCAAATTTTATTATTCTTATAATACCTGTAGAATCGTTTAGGCCTGCCCGTGAGCCGTCATTGTAAAGCGGTTCTTCTACATTTACAAAAAGGTATTTATAGTTATCAGCAAATGCGAGTCCTTCAAATACACCATTCCTTCTCGGACCCGTTTGCTGACTGCGCATGTGCATCTGTGATGGGATTTCAAACGTATCAAGATAATTTCCTGCAAGTGAAAT
The DNA here is from genome assembly GCA_039931355.1 of Ginsengibacter sp. Lineage (GTDB taxonomy): Bacteria > Bacteroidota > Bacteroidia > Chitinophagales > Chitinophagaceae > Ginsengibacter. The sequence goes on along the minus strand of JBDTSD010000232.1, from coordinate 5,631 downwards.
ATCAGTAACAGATGGATCTTCAAGAACTAAATTATTGTCTTTCACAATTCTTTCTCCTTCACTGCTCCATGTTAGTGTTTGCGTACGAGGATTATATCTTAATGCTTCCGGATCTGGTGTATGAGATGGATCGGTTTTAACACCCGGATAGATTTTGCCCTCTTTGTTTTTTAGAAAGACAGCTTCAAGAAAATGAACACTGTCAATTTTATTGTTGCTGATGTTTATTTGCGCTTTATAAAACCTTGCTGCATTTCTTTCCGATCTGTCGTCACTGATAACGTAGTAAATATTGTTAGCTGCATCATAATCTATACTTGAAAGGCCGCCAACCACCGTGTTTTGGAATTCTTTATTGTAAGGAATATCATACTCGCTTAAGAACTTAAGGTGGCTGATGTCACCGGTATTTGCCAGTTGTTTGGAAGAAGTGCATGAAATGAAGAATAATATGGTGATTGCAAATGTTGTCTTAATTGATGAAGGCATGTTTTTATTTAATGATAGTATAATAAGAAAGCCGTGTACACAAAACTAAAGACACTTTGCAAATGGCTGGATAATTTTTTAACTTTGAAATAGAAACAATTCTTAAAATATCGCAACCGAAAATTTGTCAATTATGCAGGAAGCCAATATCACAGAAAAAACCAGTGCTAGCCATCCTTTTTGGCTCACCATAGTAAGAATAATACTTGGGTTTATTCTTTTTTGGAAAGGGATAAATTTTATACGCGATTCTTCCATGCTTCAATCAATGATTGAAAAAACCGGTGTAGGCATGTTTAACAAAAATGCAGAATTTCTCGCCTTCATCATTACTTATATCAATTTACTTGGCGGTTTATTTATCGCCGTTGGTTTATTTACACGTACCAATTCGATTATTCAAATTCCTATTCTTGCCGGCGCCGTTTTTCTCGTGAATATGAAGACGGCAGGGGAGAGTAGTTTTGAATTAGTGTTGTCAATTATCGTCCTTGTATTACTCGTGGTTTTTGCTTACAAAGGAAGTAGTACGCTTTCTGCTGATGAATATTTCAGAAGCTATTATAAAGCCGGCTCCGAGGATGGAAGTACAAAAAAGTTTTTTTGATTGTTGTTGATAAATTCATTTGCTTAAAAGCACTCCCGGATTAAGTCTATACTTTCTGTTATTTTATTTCTTTTTTGAACTCTTCAATTTCTTCAATAAAGACAATCGCTTTTGAAACGGTTGTCCCTCCATCTCCTTCAATCAACTTTTTCAACCATTTCTTATGAATGTTTTTATAAGAAATATTTCTGTAAAGCCAAATCGCGGCAATCGTAAATAGGGCGATAGCAATTGCCTGCACTGTCCAATAAGTTACGCTGCCTTCTTTTAATAAAACATCGGGGATGAAGATGGTAACATAAAAAGGTAGCTGCAAACATAAAATGCGGAAATGCCTTAGAATTGCAGCCTGTAGCGTTGCCAGCTTTTTTTGCGTGTTAGAGATGCTCTTGCTAAAATTAAGGTTTGCAATCAGAAATATATGCCGGATATAACCGATAGTGGCAATAAGGTTGAAGATGAAAATCATGCCAAGAGAAACAGTAAATATAATTTGCGTATGAAAATTAAACAGTACCCAGGCTGCGCCGAAAATGCACACAATGCCAATGAGCAAACCGAAAATTTTTGCGTGTAATAATGACCGGAACGAAAACCTGATTTTTTGCTTTTGTAATTCTTCAAGCAAATGTGTATTCAGGTTAATAGATTTTTCTAAAACATTGTCATAAGAGCTCCAGATATTTTTTAATGCTAAATCTTCCATCGTTTTAGTTATTATGTTGTAAAAATTTTTGTTTCAATTTCTCTTTGCAGCGGCTTATACGCGTTGCAACATTTGTTTCTGAAATGCCCAGTATATCTGCTATTTCTATGTAGCTTTTTTCTTCCAGGTAGAGTATCATCAACGCTCTGTCAAGTTCCTTTAAGTCGTTTATAAATTTTTGCAGCAGGTTGATGTTTTCTTCAGACTCTGCAGACGCTCCGATGCTATCTTCAATATTAAATACGTGTTCGTTCAGTGGTGTTGTTTGCCTTTTATTTTCTTTGCGATAAAAAGAAATAGCTACGTTAAGTGCCACACGATACATCCATGTAGAAAATTTATAGTCTTTCTTAAAACTCTCTCCCGACCTCCATAAATTATAAATGATTTCTTGTGCAAGATCTTCCCGTTCAGCATTATTACGGCAGTAGGAATTACATATTTTAAAAATGATTTTTTTGTTGCTTTCTATCAGCTTTAAAAAATTATCTTTTCCGCCGTCGTTTGTCATTACACCAAATTAATTTCTTTCTTTATTATTCGCATGAAGATTATAAAAATCACATTATCCCGAAAAAAAATTGGGTAAAAGAATTTTGAATAGATGAAGATGCTACATGTATGCCGTTAGAGATTATTAACAGCGACTATTTAGATTAGTAAAAAACTGTGAGAGAGATGCGGCTATTGCGCACGGGAGCTTATAATTTCAATTTATATATGATCGCTGCTAAGCCATCATAGGTGGCTTTATAATATTTGCTGCCAGTTAAGGAAGGAATGAATGCTGTTTCAATAATTTCTCTTTTATCGTTATCCGATAATACCTGCTCAACACCAGAGCCCGTTTCGATCCTTATATTTTTATAGGCCAGTGAAAGGCTGATAAGAATGCCGTTTTGGCCTCCTGTAGCCTGCAATCCCCAGCTTTTAAAAGTTTGCCGGCTAAAATCATTCATTTGCTTGCCATGTATCATTAAAGTATCTATGGTGAGTATTACTATCTGGATAGACGATTTTTTATTGAAATCCATTATGATCGAATCAAGCGTTTGAATCTCTGATCTACTAAACAGATTTTCAAAATCACTGACAAAGCCAACAGGGTCGGGAATATCAAAGACAGGTGAGCCATTTGCCGAAGAATTTTCACTTTTCAAGCTTGCATTTTGCAAAGACGGGCTTTGGCCGTTGCCATTGGCCGCTGTGAGCAATTGGCATATAAAAAAAAGGCAATACGCTTTTCGTAAAACTTTCATAGGAGGACATTGAATATATTTATTAAACGCAGGGAAAAGTGATTTATTATTGCCTTCGATAGAAACAAGGTTCAGCACCTTTCCGCTTATCCATTCATTTTTCCATTACTTGAATTAAGGACAGTTTGATGCTTCAATTTGAATATCTTCGCGCCTTTAATTTTTTTTCCAAATAAGTAATTTGTTGCTAATGAAAAGATCAATACTGTTGATAGCTATTTGCACGTTAGGCGCAATATGTGCCAAGGCACAAAAAATTTCCTTTACGGAATATGACCTTCCAAACGGGCTTCATGTCATACTTCACCAGGATAAAAAAGCCCCTGTTGTAGCGACTACCGTTTACTACCATGTCGGCTCTAAAAATGAAGAATTGCATCGCACCGGCTTTGCGCATTTTTTCGAACATCTTTTGTTTGAAGGATCAGATAATATTAAGCGCGGTGAGTTTATGAAATACGTATCCAGCAACGGGGGTAACAATAATGCAACTACCTCACAGGATCGTACTTACTATTATGAAGTGTTTCCTTCTAATCAACTAAAGCTTGGCCTATGGCTGGAGAGCGAACGTATGTTGCATCCTGTGATTAATGAAATAGGAGTGCGCACACAAAATGAAGTGGTGAAGGAAGAAAAACGCCAAAGCTTTGATAACCGCCCTTACGGCAACCTTGTACAGAATATTTTCAAAAAGCTATTTTCTGTTCATCCATACGGGAGATCGGTTATCGGCTCTATGTCAGACCTTGATTCTGCAAAGCTCTCAGAATTTCAGGCCTTTTTTAAAAAATATTATGTGCCGAATAATGCTGTATTAAGTATTGCAGGCGATATTAATATTGATAGTACAAAGCAATTGGTTAATGACTATTTTTCTGCTATTCCAAAAGGTGATGCGATTGAGCAAAAGCATTTTGAAGAATCGCCAATCACGCAGGAGATCATTGATACGGCTTATGATGCAAATATTCAAATTCCGGCCATAACAGCTACATACCGCACGCCGGGATTGGCAACGCATGACTCGAGGGTTCTAAGTATGATCAGCCGTTATCTTTCCGGGGGAGCAAGCTCAAAATTGTATAAGAAAATGGTGGATGAGAAGAAAGATGCTTTACAGGTGCAAGCATTCAACTATGCATTAGAAGATTATGGCGCCTACATAACATTTGCTCTGCCTAACAATAATACGCCGCTAAACGAACTCTTAAGCGATATAGATGAGGAAATAGTCAAAGTGCAGGATTCATTGATTAGTGAAAGCGATTATCAAAAATTATTAAACAGTTTTGAAAACGATTATGTAAGCAACAACACCCGCATGCTTAGTGTAGCTGGCAACCTTTCAGAAAATTATGTAATGTATCATAACACCAATCACATAAATGATGAGTTGACTGAATATAGAAAAATTAGCAGGCAGGAAATAATGGATGTTGCAAAAAAATACCTCAATAAAGATCAAAGAGTTGTTTTGTATTATTTACCTAAATCAAAATAAAAAATTGGTTTTAAAACTCATCAACGAAAATAATTTCTCAAATAAAAGATATGAAGAAAATAATTATAACAGCTTTCAGTTTTTTCTTGCTAATAAACCTGCATGCACAAAACAAAATTGACAGAAGTAAACAACCGAAAGCGGGTCCTGCGCCGGTGATATCAGTTGGAATCCCCGTAACATATAAGCTTCCAAATGGAATAACAGTTTTGGTAGTAGAAGATCATCGTCTTCCAAAAGTATCAGCAACTTATTTTATTGACCAGGGGCCGGTAAAGGAGGGTGCTAAAGCAGGAGAGTTCGGCCTTATGGGGCAAATGCTTGAGGAGGGAACAACTTCAAAACCCAAGGCGCAATTTGATGAAGCAGTTGAGCAAATGGGGGCTAATGTAAGCCTCGGCGGAAGCAGGGCAACTGCGTCTGCGCTTACACGTTATTTTGACAAAGCCTTTATGCTTATGGCTGAAGCATTGCGCCACCCGGCATTCATGCAGGAGTCCTTTGATAAATTAAAGTCGCAGGCGCTTACGGGCCTTAAAAGCCAGGAAAAAAATGCCAAAGCAATTTCTGCAAGAGTTGTGAATGCTTTAGCCTACGGTACAGGCCACCCGACCGGCGAATTTGAAACGGAAGAATCTGTAAATGCGCTTACGCTTGATGATATAAAAAATGTTTACAAGCAATATGTGACGCCATCGCGTGGCTACCTCACTTTTGTGGGCGATATAAAGCCGCTTGACGCGAAAACCCTTGCAGAGAAGGCTTTAGGCGATTGGAAAGGGACAAACCTGTCTTTGCCAAAATTGGCATTGGTTAATAACCCGGCTAAAACAGAAGTTGACCTTGTTGATGTGCCAAATGCGGTACAGAGTGAGATAACAGTCGTAAACCTTGTTGACCTTCCGATGAGCAGCCCTGATTATTTTCCTTTATTGCTCGCTAATCAAATATTGGGTGGTGGCGCAGAAAGTCATTTGTTTATGAATCTTCGTGAAAGGCATGGTTACACTTATGGTGCTTATTCATCGATTGGCGCCGGCAGGTTTCAGTCAAAATTCAATGCTTA
>JBDTSD010000231.1:0-6531 GCA_039931355.1 Ginsengibacter sp. | reverse complement strand
GATTAGGTGAAGTTGTTTTAAACTGGATAGAAGCAAAAGCAGTATTGGCCGAATATTATGGCGGTACACCAATAGGCCAGAGCGATCTCGATATGTCTGTCAATGCCCTCCGCGGCCGCCCTTTAGACGCAACGGCTATCGCTAAGGGAGTTCAAAAAACAGCTCATTTAATGCTGGCAACTCTTCCCAATGATCCTGCAAGAGATGCTGACGTACCGCCATTAATTTGGGAAATCCGGAGAGAAAGACGCATGGAATTTGTATTTGAAAATTTTCGCCTGTTAGATTTAAAAAGATGGGCAAAGCTTCAATACATGGATTTTAGCGCCAATCCTGATTACTTTCTTGGGCCATGGGTAAACTTACCCGTTGAGTTCCCTTCCGCTTTAACTTCGTCCGCTGCAACAAAAGGTAACGTAAAAGTGAAGAAGTTGGATGGAACAATTGTTACCTGGAATGGATCAAATCAAAGTGACATGGTAGGTTTCTGGGTAACTGAAAACGCTCAAAACAGGGATGCCTTTACTGATCGTTCTTATCTGTCTCCGGTTGGGCAAGCACAAATAAATGAATATAATGACAAGAATCATACGCTTACTCAAACGGTAGGCTGGTAGTATTTTAAACTCCATTATTTTTGCAATTCAGATCAGATGATCTTGAAAGATGGGCGAAACGTAAAGAAACCCGGAAGTATTAGAACTTCCGGGTTTTTATCCTAAAATATCCGAAAATTAACAGATGATAAAAAAAAATGTCTTTAGCATTTCGCTGATATTTTCTCTAAACTTTTTATACTCACAAACAGAATTCAAATTTGCACATGTATCCGATACCCACATCGGCAGCAATAATGCAGAAGAAGATTTAAGGAGGACTGTTCAAAATATAAATGCTGATTCCACATTAAAATTCGTAATTCTTTCAGGAGATATTACCGACTTCGGATCGGATTCAGAATTTCATTTGGCAAAACAAATATTGGATAGCCTTAATAAACCCTGGTACATCATCCCCGGAAACCATGATGCAAACTGGTCTGAGAGCGGCACCAACAGTTTCAAAAAAATATTCGGTTCAGAAACTTTTAAATTTATGTATGGCGGTTATTTATTTCTCGGAACTGTTTGCGGCCCTAATATGAGAATGAGTCCAGGGCAGATTTCCAGGGAAAATATTGTGTGGCTTGATTCTACATTGAATAATTTGAAAGATAAAAATGTTCCCATCATTTTTGTAAATCATTATCCACAGGATTCATCTTTAAACAATTGGTTTGAAGTAATAGACCTTCTTAAGACAAGAAATATTCAATTAATAATATGCGGTCATGGCCATGCCAATCATGTGTTGAATTTTGAAGGAATACCAGCCATAATGGGAAGATCGAATTTGCGGGCAAGAAAACCTGTGGGTGGGTATAACATCGTTACTATAAAAAATGGATTAGTTATCTACGAAGAGCGAAACCCTGTTAGCAATGAGCAAAAGCAATGGGCTCAATTAAATTTATTTAATCCTCAATTTACCGTTGATACCACATATTATTTCAGGCCTTCGTATGCCGTGAATGAAACCTTCAAAAACGTAAAAACACTTTGGCAATACAGTGACAACAGCGATATAGGCTCCGGCGTTGCTCCCAGTAAAAATCTTGTTATCGCGAGCAATTCCAATGGGCTTATTTATGCGCTTAATAAAAACACAGGAAAAAAGATTTGGTCTTTTGCTACCAAAGGAAAAATTTATTCCACGCCGGCAACGGAAGATGGTTTGGTGGTTGTTGCTTCCACGGATGATAACATTTACTGCCTTAATGCATCATCAGGAAAATTGGTTTGGAAGTTTGAAACACAAAAACCAATAGTTGCCAATGCGCTTATTAAAAATAAAACAGTTTACATCGGCGCCGGGGATGGACATTTCAGGGCATTGGATTTATACAATGGAAATTTAAAATGGAGCTATGACAGTGTAAAAGGTTTTGTAGTAACTACTCCCCTCTTTTATAAAAACAAAATTTATTTTGGAACGTGGGGAACTGAATTTTACGCGTTAGATGCGGGAACAGGAGCAAAGGTATGGGAATGGAATAATGGTTCTGCGAATCGCATGTTTTCTCCTGCGGCATGCTATCCTGTAGCCACAGATGGAAAAATTTTTATTGTAGCTCCTGATCGCTATATAACAGTTTTTGATGCAGAAAATGGAAATGTAATTTGGAGAAAAAATGATCCAAAAAACAGGGTGAGAGAATCAATGGGTTTATCAAAAGACAGTTCATTGATTTACGCTAAAACTATGGAAGGAAAGTTAATCGGGATTTCAACCTCAGAGCCGGATATGAAAATTACATGGGAAGCGAACACGCAACTAAATTATGAAATAGCGCCAACTGCAATTGTGCAATCAGGCGATATAGTTTATGTGCCTTCTAATTCAGGAGTGGTAGTTGCCGTAAACAGAAGTGATGGAGGAATACTATGGAAGCATAAAATTTGTAATGCTCTTGTAACAAATATTACTCCTTTAGATAAAAATAAAATAGTAATTACAACTATGGATGGAAAAGTTACCTGCCTTGAATACAAGCCATAGGATTCTATTTAAGAAATTATAAGCTATTTCCAAAAAATAAATAAGCTAAAAAAATCGCAGTAATAATTCCCACAAGATCTGCAAGTAGCATGGCGCCAATTGAATAACGTGTGTTTTTTATGTTTACTGAACCAAAGTAAACAGCTACAACATAAAAGGTAGTATCAGATGCTCCCTGGAAAACTCCTGAGAGCCTGCTTGCAAAGGAATCAGGCCCGTAAGTTGTCATAGTGCTTACCATCATGCCCCGCGCTGCACCGCCACTGAGTGGCCTTATAAGTGCTGTTGGCAAGCCATCTACAAAGCGGGTGTTCGTACCAAGCATAGCGAAGAAATTTTTCATACCCGTGATTACTGCATCAAATGTGCCGCTCGTACGAAGCATACTCACGGCTACGAGTATCCCAAGTATGTACGGGATTATTCGGATGGCCACATTAAATCCATCTTTAGCCCCATCTACAAAAACAGAAAAGAGATCAATTTTTTTATAGAGGCCTCCCAATATAATCACCAGGAAAACCAGCAATATCAATCCATTACTTAACTGCCCTGAAAACAATTGTATGCCTGCCGCATTAAGCCTTGTCACATAAAAAACAAGCAATGCAATTATCGCCGATACGGACAGTACCCATAAAAGAATCACTGGTTGCAATAAATTTATTTTCTGCTTAAATGAAACGATGCACATTGCGGCCATCGTTCCCACAAAAGTTACAATCATACAGGGAAGAAAAACATCTGTAGGGTCAGAAGCATTTTGCGCAGCCCGTACGGCTATCACGCTCACCGGAATAAGGTTAAGGCCTGCAGCATGCAGGCAGAGAAACATTATTTGCGAATTAGAAGCCACGTCTTTGCTTGGATTTAATTCCTGCAGGCTTTCCATAGCTTTAAGGCCGAAGGGTGTGGCTGCATTATCAAGGCCGAGAAGGTTAGCAGAAAAGTTCATGATCATGTGCCCCATAGAAGGATGTCCTTTTGGGATTTCAGGAAAAAGCTTAGAAAAAAAAGGGCCTACAATTCGGCTCAAAAGCCGGATGCCCCCAGCCTTTTCCGCTATGTTCATAAAACCTATAAAGAGAGCAAGGATACCGATGAGCTTGATGCAAATGTCAACAGCCACCCAGCAGGTTTCAATAACACCATCCAGGTGAAGCGGGTTAGCAGGATCGGAGGCTTTGCCCGTAATCATCCACGCGAAGATTTGTGAATCGCCAAAGAAAAAGCATTTAATACCCGCTACCGTTATTGCTATAATTATAAAAGCCGCCCATATTCTGCTTAAGGCCATATATTTTTTGATTGATAAAAACTAAGATAGGGAATAGTTTGGGCATTGAACATCGTTGGTCATTTGGTATTGAACGTCATTGGTCATTGGTCATTAAGTCACTACCATTATTCTATTGACTTATTGACTTATTGACTTATTGACTTATTGACCATTAACGACCTAACTGGAAATCCAAACTTTATTTGAACCCTTTATCATAAAACTTTTACTTTGCCTTCTAAAGAAAAAATCATAATGAAGAATTTTGATTTCAAAAAAATACTGCCGCATATTATTGCCATTGTTATTTTTTTAATTGTAGCAGTTGTCTATTGCAAGCCTGCATTGCAGGGCAAAGTCTTATCGCAACATGATATACAGGGATGGCGCGGCATGAGCCAGCAGTCGGTAGAGTTTAATGAAAAGAATGGATATTACCCGCTGTGGACGAACAGCATGTTTAGTGGCATGCCAGCTTATCAAATATTCCTGGATGCGCGGACACATGTGCTGGTAGGTTATCTCAGTTCTATTATTACGCTTGGCCTTCCGAAGCCGATAAGTTTCTTCTTTCTTGCCTGTATATGTTTTTACTTCTTGTGTGTGGTGGCGGGTGCCAGCCCGTGGCTAAGCATCATGGGCGGCCTCACGTATGCCTATTCTACTTTTGACCCAATAATAGTAGGCGTTGGCCATGATACGCAGATGATTTCTATTGGTTACCTACCGGCGGTACTGGCGGGATTACTTTTACTATTTCAAAGAAAATACTGGACGGGCTTTGCAGTCACGGCCTTAGCTGCGGCCTCACTGATTGGGCAAAATCATCTACAAATGGTGTATTACACGTTGATGATTGCAGCAATTATCTCTACCGCTTTTATTATAAAAAGCTATAAAGAAAATCAATTAGCTACTGCGCTAAAAGGTGCGGTCCTGGCTCTGATTGCTGGCATACTCGGGCTTGCCTGCAGCGCAGTAACGATGATGCCAACGTATGAATATGCGAAGGAAAGCATGCGTGGCGGGAGATCGGAACTTACGGAACCAGGTGGCACTGAGAACAAAACGAAAGGCGGATTGGATAAAGATTATGCGTTTAATTACAGTCTTGGCATTTCTGAAACCCTCACGTTTATAGTGCCAGGATTATATGGTGGTAGTAATGGAGGAAATGAGTATAACAGCAATTCAAAATTTGTAGAAACTTTTTCAGAAATGGGCGTACCGGAAGAAAGTGCGTTGCAATATGCTAACGGCTACTCGTATTGGGGCGATCAACCACTTACATCAGGGCCTGTTTATCTTGGTGCGATTGTTTGTTTGCTATTTATTTTTGCGGCTGTTTATATAAAATCGTGGCATAAGTGGTGGCTTATTGCCGCAAGTCTTTTAGGGATCATCCTTGCATGGGGCGCCAACTTCAAAGGATTTAATTATTTCCTTTTTGATTACCTGCCTTTTTATAATAAGTTCAGGGCCCCGACTATGGGCCTTGTGATTCCTCAATTCTGTTTCCCATTAATGGCAGTGTTAGGTGTGAATAGGTTACTGATGCCGGATATTAATATTGCTGATGCATGGAAAAAATTAAAGCTCACGGGCATTATTACAGGTGTAGTCCTGGTGCTGCTTGCAGGCTTTTACTTTAGCGCTTCCTTCAGTGGTAAAAGCGATAAAACATTAAAAGATAATTTCAGGCAAAGTGCCTTGCAGCAAGTGCCACCCGGACAGCAACCATCGCCTCAGATGGAACAGCAGGCTGATGAGGTAAGCCGGAATCTTATAAGTGCTCTGCATACCGATAGAAAAAGTTTGATGGGAGGTGACTTAATAAGATCAATAATACTGATAGCACTTGCGTTTGTAATATTGATATTGTTTTTAGAAAAGAAAATCTCACCAACCATACTTATTGTATCATTGATCGTGCTTAGTGGTTATGACCTTCTCGGTGTAGATACCCGGTATTTGAATTCAAATAATTTTGTTGAGGATACAGACTTTGAAGCTGCGTTTACGCCTACTGATGCGGACCTGCAGATAATGAAAGATCCTGACCATGCTAACTTCAGGGTATTCAATTCTTCACTTGATGCTTTTAATGATGCGTCCACTTCTTACCATCATAATTCTGTCGGTGGTTATCACCCGGCAAAACTTGGGTTGTACAATGACATCATTACAAACCAGCTTGCCAAGGGAAATATGCAGGTATTCGATATGTTGAATACAAAATATTTTATTGTTCAAAATCCACAAACGGGAAAGCCTGTAGCACAGTTAAATCCGGCTGCTTTTGGAAATGCATGGTTAGTGAAAGAGATAAAATATGTTGATAATGCTGACCAGGAAATGCAGGCGCTTGATAGTACAAACCTGAGAGACATTGCGGTGGTTGAGAAGAAATTCCAGGCACAAATAAAACAAATGCCTGTTCCTGATTCTTCGGCATCAATAAATTTGAAACAGAATCTTAATGATAAAATTGATTACACATTTCATAGCACTACGCCGCAGTTTGCTGTGTTGAGCGAAGTGTATTATCCGCTTGGATGGAATGCATTTATTGACGGACAAAAAGCAGATTATGTAAAAACGGATTATGTGTTGCGAGGGATGTTTGTACCAGCCGGTGATCATGAAATTGAATT
>JBDTSD010000230.1:0-6602 GCA_039931355.1 Ginsengibacter sp. | reverse complement strand
GCATTACAACAAGAAATGTTACTACTTTTCTCATAGCTAAATTTTTAAATTGAAAATTTATTAAAATTTATTAGTTTTTATTAATGCTCAATCGGTTATAAAACTGTAATTCCTTTTTTTACATATGGCTGCATAACAGGATTTTCGGGCGACAGTTCCGTTATCAGTGTATCTATCTTACTACAATCACAAATCTGCAATGACTGTCGCGAATTGATCTTTTCAGAAATGGTAAGGCATATAGTTTTCCTGGAAGATGCTATCATTGCTTTTTTAATTTGAACGATATCCCATTCATTGTCGGAAACACCATTTTCCAGGTTGATGGCGTTGATTCCCAAAAAACATATATCCACTTTCAACTCGCTGACTTTTGACATTGCTTCCGCTCCCACAGAGATCTTAGAATTTTTTGAAATTTTATCCCCGATAGCAATCACTTCAATATTGGGATGGTTGGTGTATTCAAAAAGAACCGGTATGCTTCCGGAAATGAAGGTAGCCTTTAGCGAGGGAGGCAATGCCCTGGCAAGCTCGATAATAGTAGTACCGCCGCCTGTCAACACAAACATCCCATCTTTTATGAGCGATGCTGCTTTTTGAGCAATTATTTTTTTTTGTGAATACGCATATACTTCTTTCGATGTGTGATTACCATTATGAAAAGAAAGAGACATCGCACCTCCATGCACTTTCACAATTTTTCCTTTTTCTGACAATTGTTGCAAGTCGCGGCGGATGGTATCGTCTGATACATCTATCTGCATACTTAAGTCTGCCGATAGTATTTTGTTGTGAAGATTAAGTTGATGTAAAATGAAATTATGCCTCTCTGCTTTTAGCATTAGTTAAGAAATTGTTAATCGAAAATAATGCATAACCGCAATAAACGCAAATATTTTTGGAGTAAATCATGTTGAAAGTGCAAAAAACCGCAACTCACCGCAGTATGATTCAAGGTTCATCATTAGTTCTCCTGTAGCACCTGAGCATGGTGACACGTCATAAGGGAAGCTGGAAGATATTTTTTTACATTATCATCAAGCTTGAGTTTACCTAGTTCGGCAAGTTTTAAAACTGCCATTGCCGTGAATGTCTTTGAAATAGAGGCGAGGTGAAAAGCGCTATGCGGCGTAAGTGAATCTTTTTTTGCAGGTTAAAATAACCATGATAATCTTAGTAATAATCTTACCTTTTTTGCAACAAGCATCCCGCCATTGAAGTCTTTTGCCGCAAGGTCATTATTATAAAAGGTTTTTACGGCAGCAAAACAACTTAGCTATCTGATTTTTTAAAAAAATTACCCTTTGTAGTGAGCCGATAGCAAAGCACTACTGCTGACTATCAATTTGTAGATCTAAATGGTGTCAAACTCAAGAAAAAATTCAGGTTACTACGATAGGCAATAGACCGTTCCCAAAAAAATGAAATTAAAAAGGGCCGCCCTTTTAAAGACAGCCCATTTTCTGATAAAGTAAAATTAACGTTGGTACCGTTTCCGGTTTATAAGAGAAAGTCTCTGCAGCTTAACTATAACCGGAAATAGACATCATCTTACCATTACTTGAGGTATCCATAATATTCATCGTCCGTTTTAGTATCCCACCAAATAGGCATACTCCAAATATTTGGATCGGCAGCATGGGGATTTAAAGCAAGTGTATTTACAGAGTTGTAATTTATTTCATAAGTTGGAGGTAGATACCAACGGCGCATCCAATACCTCGGGTCTGTTGGGGAAGTACCTGTCAGCTGGGCCTGGCCAGTAAATAAAGGACCTCTTTGATAACCCGGGTAGATAACACCAAAAGTACCCACATCCCCGGCACTGAAGTCGAACCGGCGCATATCGTTCCAGTTTTCAATACTGCAACCCATTGCAATATATTTTTGCAACATAATATCTGACATTGTTAAAGAACCTGCGCCCTGGGCAATCGCATTACTTGCAAGATATGTACTGATGTCTGTTTGATCCATAGGTGCCATATCAGGATTTCTGGTAGTATAACCCCCCGCTTTCCATTGGGATAGCTTAGCCTGCATCATATCCAAATGCGCCTGGATGCCTGCCATATATGCTGTGTAAGCATTTCCAAGGTCGCCTTTTCTCATATAAACCTCAGCTTTAATAAAACACATTTCGTGGTAAGTCAAAATTTCCTGGTCGGAAATAGGGCGAACCTGGAAGGAGCCCGTAGATCCAACGACCCCTGCATCGTATGCATCAGATGACGGGTACCAGTTAACATCATTTTCAGGTTGATTAGGAATACCCGATGTGGCAAGTGCACTACTACGTAGGTTTACATAAACGGTATCTCCCGCAAGTACGTAATTGGTACTATTTATATATATGGAACCTGCTTTATAAGTTACCGTTACGTTATTGCCGCTAACTGTGTAAGTTCGTCCTGACTGGACCTGATCTGCAATAAAGTTTGCGAGATCTGTTCCATTGGTGATAGAATAAGTTTTTTGTACATCGGAAGTTGCATAAGATGCTGTTGCAATCGAGGTAGCACCTCCTTTCGCTAACCGGGTTGATGGCCCATACGAGTCAACACCTATTGCACGGTTCCAGGTAAAAGACACCACCTTTTTGTTAGCATCCAATTTAACATCAGCCATAGAAGCAGGTACAATTTTAGTCATTCGCGGATCAACTATTCCGGCACCGCGCAAGTTAGTCAGCAGGTTGTAATAATATTGGGAAATGCGCTGGCCACTTCCATAAGCAGCATAATCGAAATTGCCATTTGTTACAACAGGGTCACCGTACAAATAATCGGTAACAGTGGTATTATTGAAGCCTGGCCCGAATGTATTATCAGCATTAGATTGCGGGCCCTGGGACAAACAATATAAAACTGAATCCGCATTATACAGGTCCGCTTTTTTTGACACCTTAAGCATATAGCGGGCTTTCAATCCCCAACATAATTTTATCCATTTGCTTACATCGCCGTTATTCCACAAATCACCTGAAGTAAGCGCGGGAACTCCTGCATCTTGCGCTTTACCAAATAGGCTGATAGCTTCATTCAACTTTGCCATGCATCCGTTGTAAATAGTTTTACCGTCATCAGGTTTAGGGCTTGGATTCCCTGTTGCGGCCTCCGTGTAAGGCATTTCACCATACAAATCCAGCATTTCCATAAATCCTAACGCATGGAATACATCAGCAACGGCCATATAATGATAGGCACCTTGTTTCTCGGCGGAATTATACAAATCAACCACATTGGAAGATACTTCTATAAACCATGATTGATAAGGGGTTGTAACATTACCAGTAGAGCACTGCCATGTTGTGCTAAACGTATTACCGGATGCACTGGTGGTATAGTAAACTCCAGCCTGTAATGCAGTGCGGTAATTTGCAATACCGGATGTGTACTGGTAAAACTTTTCAATCCAGGGTAAACGGTTTTGAATTAATACGCTTTGGTTGTTTGGACTGTCCGGGTCTGTATTAACATCCAGGTACTTTTTACATGAAGCCGATGCTAATACGACTATGCAAACCAATATGCTATATTTTAATTTTTTCATGATTTTATTTTTTTCATTAATTAAAAAGTAAGATTTATGCCGAACGTGAAACTTGCTACTGCAGGCACTCCCAGGTAATCAATTCCCGTGGAGCCTGAGCCTCCTGTTCCTCCTGCGGCGCTTACTTCAGGATCCATTCCTTTATAATTTGTCCATGTGGCGAGGTTGGTACCTGTTGCTGTTGCTGAAATTCCTTTAATAACTTTTTGATTCTTCAGGATATCGCTCAAGTCATAAGTTAATGACAAGGAACGTAGTTTCAGCCAATTTACTGAAGTAAGAAAATTATAAGAGTTGGCTGCGTAGTTCTGCCAGTATTGCCTGATCATATATATACCTGAATACGTAGTGCTACCAATGGTATATGACTCGTTTGCATTGTAAGTTTGACTAAAATCAGCTCCTGTCTGGCTATTGACTCCGGTGATGGTTACCGATTGCCTGTCATTCAATAAGGTTTGTTTGCTTAAACCATTTTGGACCAAGAAATACTCCGTGCCGTTAAATACGTCACCACCTTTGCGAATATCAAGAAGAAATGATAAGGTGAACATTTTGTATCGAAAAGTATTATTAAACCCGCCAATGAAATCCGGTTCACGGTTACCTACTACAGGATTGGTGGTGTTGAGTTTATAAAAGCCGGTTGTGGGATCTACCTGGTAGCGTCCATCTGAAATTTCATGCCCGTCCGCATCAACTTCACGTAAATAAGATTGACCGGTCATTCCCAAAAAGTAGCCACCGTTAGGAATTGAGGCTGCCTTTACTGTTCCAAACTGGGCATCTGTCGGGTAAAAATAGGCTATGCCCGGAAGGAAAGTGCCTAACCTGCCTTTGTTGTAGGAGAAGTTCAACGTTGCATCCCATGAGAAATCCTTTTTTACTACAGGTTTTATATTTAACGCTATTTCCATACCCTCGTTAATGACAGAGCCGGTATTGAGGGAGCTGAAAATAAACCCACCCGATTGGGCTAAACGTGGCTGCGCAATTTGATTCTGTGTTTGACTGTGATAATAGGTATAATCCAAACCGATACGGCCTTTCAGGAATCTAAATTCTCCGCCAACTTCCCACGAATTTTGAATCTCAGGTTTCAATATAGGGTTGCCGGCATAGTATTGATTACCCACCCCGGTAAAACCGCCAATGCTGATTGGGGGATTTACATAAGTGTTCGTAGCGTACGGATTTGCGTCTTTACCCACTTGTGCCCAGCTTGCCCGGAGTTTACCAAAGGAAAGAATATTGTTTGCCGGTAACAATTGGGAAAAAACAAAAGAACCGCTGACAGATGGATAAAAATAAGACCTGTTTTGTATAGGCAAAGTGGACGACCAATCATTACGCCCTGTAGCGGTGAGATAGATAAGGTCTTTATAAGACACGCCAACTTCTCCGTAAGCTCCTACCAAACGCTTCCTTGTCGTTCCATCAGTAAAAAATTTACTGTCAGTTGCCATATTATTAAAGCTGATGGTACCGGCTGTAATAAAGTTATATCCCCAATGATTTTGACCTACTATTTGCGTGTTTTCTGCGGTAGTACCCAGCATCAGGTGCGTATCAAAATCACCAAATGATTTATGAAAATTACTCATTACTGTTGTTGAAACATAAGTATAGTCATACAGGTTTTTACTTAGCCGCCCGTTCTGATACAACGGGGCAAGGGCAGAGCCTGGGGCAATGTAAGTATAATCATTAGTGCTGTATTTGTCGTAGCCTACACGCCCGGTAATATCCCACCAACTTGCAATTTTAAAATTGCCGCTTATTCCCCCGGTAAAACGATTGGTTTTCGATGTTAAGTTATCTTCATTGATAATCCAGTACGGATTATCAATATCGTTTTCCAACGCAATACTTCCGCCATATATCCGGCGTTGCGTTCCGTCAGGATTTATATAATTTTTCAGATCATATGTTTGGGGCCAACTATACAACGCTTGCATGCTTCCAACTCCACTTCCATATAAACCTGCTGTAGTTAAAGTTCTGTTGGTATTGGCAATAGAATAGGCAACATTCGCATTCAATGTTAAGCGGCCATATTTTTGTTCACCATTAAAACGAAAAGTAGTTTTATTATAATCAGTGCTGGGAACGATACCTGTTTGCTTAAAATTGGACCCTGACAAATAGAAAGTCCCGTTTTTGTTACCGCCGGATACGTTGACGTTGTTATCATACACAGTGCCATTTTGAAAGAAATTACCGATGTTGTCATATATCGTGCTGTCGGATGGAATTTTTGGCCCCCAGGAATTATAGCTTATATCGTTTAAAACGCCGTTGCTTGAATATGTGCCAGGGCCAAATTCGGATTGAACTTCAGGTAACTTATTTGCCCACGAAGTGCTTACTTTACTATTTATGTTTACTGTTACTTTGCCTTCCTTTCCTTGCTTTGTGGTAATAATAACAACACCGTCAGCTGCCCGCGATCCATACAATGCAGCTGCTGCAGCACCTTTTAAAACCGACAAGCTTTCTATATCCTCCGGGTTAATATCCATAATACGGTCGGAGTAAGTGGTATTACTGCGGGAAAGACCGTCGGTACCCGTGTTACCGGTCACACTGGTTGAGTTGTCATATATAATACCATCTATAACAAATAATGGTTGATTTTGCCTGCCTTCTGATGTTGAGTTGCCACCACGAATGGTGATAGACGCTCCGGCGCCTGCTGAGCCACTGAATTGCGTAACATTTACACCAGGAACTTTACCTACTAAAGAATTTACGACGTTGGTGTTTTTATTTTTCATCAATTCGGTTGAACTCAAGTCAGAAACCGCATATCCGAGTCCCCGCTTTTCCTTTTTAATACCGAGTGCAGTTACGACAACCTCTTCAAGTTTGTTATCACTTTTTTCAAGCGTTACAAGAATTGAAGATGAGTTACCAACTTTAACCTCCTGGGGAGAAAATCCCACTGCACTTATTACAAGGATATCGCCGGCTGAAGCACTAATGGTAAAGTGTCCGGCAGCGTCGGTTTGTGTTCCTGTCTTTTCTTTTTTTAGAATAACACTTGC
>JBDTSD010000229.1:0-6642 GCA_039931355.1 Ginsengibacter sp. | reverse complement strand
AAATCCCTTTTAATCATTGCGTCCCTGTTGGCTATTTCCCATGCTATTAGAAAAATAAACTTTACCCTTTTCTCCATCAGGTCAAAATTTATTTTATCTACTGTGTCGGTAGGGCGGTGATAATCTTTATGAATGCCATCAAAGAAGAAGATGATGGGCACACCGTTTTTTGCGAAATTATAATGATCGCTGCGATAGTAAATTCTTTCAGGATCATCCGGATCATTAAATTTATAATCCAGTTCAAGATTCACGTACTTGTTATTTACCGCCGTGCTTATAGGTTTGAGGTCAGTGCTTAGCTTATCATCGCCTATCACATATACATAATTTGTGCTGTCTCCATTTTTTCTCGCCGGGTCTATGCGGCCAACCATGTCGGTATTCAAATCAACATCGGTACTGTCCAAAGAGAATACAGGATGATCGGCATAATACTGAGATCCTAATAAACCTTTTTCTTCGCCGCTTACTGTCATAAATACTACGGTTCGCCTGGGCCCGTTGCCATCAGCTTTTGCTTTCGCAAATGCCTGCGCCATTTCTATAACACTTACAGTTCCGCTTCCATCATCATCTGCGCCAAAGTAAATATCATTTCCCCGCTTGCCGAGATGATCATAGTGAGCGGTAAGAAAAACGTATTCACTTTTTTTATCGGTGCCTTCAATGTAGCCGATCACATTGCTGGCTGCAGAAGGAATATTAATTTTCTTGTAGGATAATTTTGTTTTGATTCGTTTATCAAACGTTACATCGTTAAGTTGGTTTTGTGCTTTGGCTGCCGCCATCACAGAGGCCATTTGCTGCGTTCCAAGAATATCTTTTGCTACTGAAGTGGTAATTAAAACGATGGGCACTTTACTATCATCTGCATTTGCCGGCCGCTCTACATACACATTTGATTTTAAGGAATTGGTCGCCATCCGCACCGGTAAAGTGTCGAGAGATGTATTTATTAATAAAACAGCTTCAGCTCCTTTCTGTTTGGCAAGAATTGCTTTTTTAGATGAACTGGTAGCCCACGCAGATGCTTTAGCCGTGCCACTTACAAGAGATTTGCCATCTACTTTTGGTTCTCCAAAAAATACCGCGACTACTTTTCCTTTTACATCTTTTCCGGCGTAGTCGTCATAATTTTTATCGCTGATACCATAGCCCGCAAAAACTATTTCTTTTGATTTGAATTCATCATCATCCCCACTGCCGGGCGTTATGATATAATCTTTGCCATAGTCATATTTTTTCTTGCCAATCTTCAAAGTTTTTGGAATCAGTGTATCCTTCCGCAGCGGGTAATTTTGAATGTAACCATTTAAAGAAGCAGGGCTTTGTAGCCCGATATCTTTGAATTGATTTTCAATATAAGCTGCCGCTTTTCGCTGGCCTTCAGTTCCTGTTTCTCTTCCTTCCATTTCTGCAGAAGCCACTACTGATAAGTGTTTTTTAAGGTCAGCACCGGTAATAGTTTCTGCATATTTAATTGCGCTTCCGGATTGAGAAAATAAATTAGTGGAAAAAAAAAGAAGGAGGGTAAAACCTGCCGATCGGATTTTCATTAATAGATATTAATTTTTAAATAAACAGCAAATATAAAGGCATTTGCTGTTGGCGTATAACTCTTATACAAGGTTAGCTGACGAGCATGCTATTTTCTTCACGCGGGTGGCGTGCCGGCCTCCTTCGAAATCTGTATGCATAAAAATTTCTATCATCCTCTCAACAAGACCTTCTCTTACAAATCTTCCGGGAATGCATATTATGTTTGCATTATTATGTCTGCGGGAGAGTTCTGCAATTTCTTCTTCCCAGCAAACCGCGGCCCTTATCCCCTGGTGCTTATTAGCAGTTATAGCTACTCCATTTGCGCTGCCGCAAATCAATATACCAAAGCTGGCGTCCCCGTTTTCTACAGCACTCGCGACGGGATGTGCAAAATCGGGATAATCAACTGAATCAACGCCAAAGGTTCCAAAGTCTTTCCAGGTAACACTTTTACCATCAAGAAAAGAGATAACATCTTCTTTGTATTCAAACCCTGCATGGTCGCAGCCAAGGGCAACGGGTTTTGATAGATTGAATGGAGACATAGCGAAGTATTTTATGCCTTAAAGGTAAATAATACTGTGGTATGTGCGGTGTAAAATATAGATCAGAATTTGTTCTTTTTTCAGCAAAGAATATAGAAAAATACTTCTAATTGTTACCGGCTGATCCTTGCATTTAATCAATTGCATCATAGACGAGCCCCGCAACTATTGCATACACGGCATGATGAAAGACGTCAATCGCAATGTCTTTTGGTTCCCACTCCGTAATCGGGGGAGCAATATCAAGTTCTGGTTCAATAATAATTGCTGTGCCCCAAAGTGCTGCCATGTGCGTAGCTGTGGCGGCAAAACCTGTAAGGCCTACCAACGAAAATAATCCTCTTGCCACTCCCCATGACGTGCCGTAGGCCCAATGCACCTCGTTTGAAAAATCTTCTTTATTACCTTCCTCGGCTTCAATATGCAGCGCTTTTTTTACTGCTTTAGCAGGAGCATTACTCGGTCTTCTTTTGGTGATCCTCATTTCTATCATTTGCGATACAGTCATAGCAAGTGTTCCGGCTACCCCTGCTATCATGCCTTTACCAATCGCGGCTCCAATGGCGCCAAGTACAGTGGCTTCGTGTGATTTATTTTTCATACTTATTTTTTATTTTATGAGGATGCTCAAAAGCCTTGCCATATGGTTCTTTCATTCAGTTGTGTAAATTTTTTTTAAAATACCTGCGATGGGAAAATGGCAATCGTGTAAAAAACACCTCGTTTGAAATCTATTGCCTGAAAGATCCTTTTGGAAAGCGATTACCTGCGTTTACATAGTAAGTGTTTAGCAAAAGATGATTTTTTATTGCAAGTGTTAGCTTGAAGTAATTTATTTTTATAAAAAATTTGGCTTTGGTTCGCTTGGTTAATAACCCTAATCGTCAAAGAATTTCTTAACCTAAAAAATAAATTTCAATGAAAAAGTTAGTTCGGTCTATTAAGTTATCAGCATGCATAGTAGCGATGGTATTTAGCATGGCAGCATGCAACAGCGGTAGTTCAGATGAAACAGTAACTGCCACAGAAACATCTGATAGTAGTATGGCTATGGATACACCACCTACCACTGCAGATACAACTCATAAGGAACATGCTGCCGCCGTGCTAAGCGGTGTGTTACCTGATACGACTGTTACAGGCAATGTAACATTTGATGCGCAGCCCGATGGTAAGGTAAAAATGAAATTAGAAATTTCTATTCCTAAAAAAGCCAACATGAGTGTAGCCGTTCATATACATGAAAAGGGGGATTGCGCAGATATGGGCAAAGCTGCTGGCGGCCACTGGAACCCTACCAACGCTCAACATGGAAAATGGGGCAGCGCCAGCTTTCATAGCGGTGATATTGGTAACGTGAGCCTGGATGCAAAGGGCAACGGCACAATGGAGATGGAAACTGATCTTTGGTCAATAGGTGGCGGAGACAAAACAAACATACTTGATAAATCAATCATTGTTCATGGTGGTGTGGATGATTTTACTTCACAACCATCAGGTAATGCCGGGACAAGGATTGGATGTGGAATTATTAAGTAAAAATTAAAATCATCGTTCCCGCTTCTGGTAAACTTAAGAAGCGGGAATGATTTTACAATCCCGGGTTATCTTTTTTACTACTGTAATGATTGTGTAATTCTTTTGCGTAATCCATTTCCAGCGGCTTCGAAGAGTCATATTCAGGACTGTTCTCCACCTCATTCATAGTTACATTTACCGTCAGTTCCTGGTTATTCCATTTTACTTCTTTGATCCACGCCGGGGAAAGCAGAACTTTCTTCCCTGAAAACCAGCTACCGGTTTTTACAACTACGAAAGTTATATTCCAGGCCTCTTCATCAAAAAGAAAATCGGCTACTTCTCCTATTTCTCCATCGGTAGCATGGATGGTGTATCCTTTTAGCTCGTGGGTGCTACGTAAATGTGTCTCAATTTTTGGCTTCTCAACTTTTTCCTCATTTGTCTCTCCCGGTTCCACCACTTCTAAAATCGGAGGCAGCGCAAACACACCCATCATACCGATGCCCTCACCATATAATCCTGCATCATAATAACTCTGCCAGGGATAATATGCAAACAATTCATCTTCCTGCTGGCGGGAGAGGGGTTTATCGGTATCAATATCGGGACTTTCTTCCACCTGTTTTCTCGTAAGGTTTGCAGGCAAAATTTTATTATCCCAGTCTTTATGTAAAATTGCTTCGGGTGAAATGAGGACTTTACGGCCCGTTAACCAACCTCCCGTTTTTACGATAATATACCTGATTGTCCATGTGGTGTCGTCAAAATAAAATTCTTCCACTTTTCCAATTTCTCCATCTGTAGCGCCGATGCTAAAACCAGCCAGGCTGTTCATACTTCTTTGCATAAAATATTTTTTTAAAAAGATAAATTAGTTGAAGCTCATATAAAATATAAAGTTAGAAAACTTCAAAAAATAAACAGAATCATTTAATATTCTTGTCATAAACCACGCCACACAAAAAAATAAAGACATATAAGCCCCGCACGAATCACCAGATACTTTAGCTTTGTCTTCCCTGTAAACAATTGAAAAATACCTCAATAAAAAATTATGATACATAAAATAGTTTCTTCAGCCGTTGTACTTTTTACTTTTTTTTCATGCGCTACTAATACAGATAGTGATAAGACAAACCCCGTAATAGTAGATGTTTCCGGAAAGAAGTCTGATAATGCTGCCCCGGGAAAAGAATATACCTACGTTTTAAAAACTCCAACTCATTCATGGAAATTGCCGGACCAATTGATAGAAGTATCAGGAAATACCTGGGTAGATAATGATCACCTGATATTGATTGAAGACATGCACCCGCTGCTATATTTAATAAAGATTGATGATAAAAATGCAACCCTCGAAAAAACGATAAAGTTTAAAGATGAGGACAAAGAAAAATTTGATATTGAAGATGTAACGATGGTAAATGATGTGGTGTATGCGCTTTGGAGCCACGGTACTTTATTCGAAATTTCTAATTGGAAAAATCAACCTGATGTGCAGGAAATTAAAACTTTTTTAAAAAAGGGAAATAATACCGAAGGCTTGTGTTATGATCCCGTAACAAAAAAATTATTAGTTGCCTGTAAAGATGAATCCGATGTTAAAGATGAAAAAAAATCTACACGGGCAGTGTATAGTTTTGATATGGCAAGTAATAAGCTAAATGACGATCCTTTTATGCTGATACATAAAGACGATTTCAAAGCAGTTGCTGATGAAAAGCTTGAGTTTAATCCGTCAGCGATTGCGGTGCACCCGGTAACGCACGATATCTACTTGCTTTCCACAAAAGATAATAAATGCATGGCCGTGTACTCACATGATGGCAAACTGAAGAGCTTTCAATACATTGATAAAGACCTTATGCCGCAGCCGGAAGGCATTTGTTTTTCACCAGATGGCAAACTCTACATAAGTTCTGAAGGGAAGAATGGTGATCCGGGAAATTTGTTTGAATTTGATGCGGTGACTAAATAGTGTATTATTCAATTCGCATAGCACCATAAGTGCTATGACGAAGAATGTGAGAAAGGAGTTTACAAAAGATAGGCTTTGCCGGCTGCGGCATTCTGCTCGCTTTATGGTTTATAGAAATGCATTGATGCGGCAACCAGTTTCCATTCACCATTAAATTTTTCAACCATCCAGACTTCGTAGGAATAAGTTTTTGTTCCGTCTTTAGCGGTTGATATTTCGTCAAAGCTTGTCCAGGCATTATCATTATGTATGCTCATCCTGTAATTTGTGACCGTAGCAAAGCCACCCTGCCCCATGGATGATGAAGGATGAGCTAATGCTTCAGCAGGTATAGATATAGCTTTGCCATCGGCGGTGGAAATAAATATTACACTGTATGGCTGAATCTGCCAGCAATCTGCATAGGCTTTTGTATCACCTGATCTAAAAGTGGTAGCTGCTTTTTCAAGGAGGTTTACAATTGAGATAGAATCATTGTTTGTTTGGCTGTGAGCAAATCCACATATAAAAAAAAGGTAAAGAGTAAATATATATTTCATACCAGCTTCGTTTAATTATAAAAATCTAATGTACTGTTTTTTTAAAATGCAATTTCATATTCTTTCGGGTCATGGGGAAGTAATAGCTGAGGAATTTGCTGTGTCTTGTATTTTTGTGTGAGGAATCATAATGAATAATGTTGGCGTTCTTATTTTGTATTTCAAATTTTTCTTGTAACGTAAAAGATGAATTTTACCAATCGATATAATATATGAAGTTTAAGATATCATTCATAGTTCTACTTCTTATATCACTTAAAACCCTTTCTCAAGATGAAGTTGATTCTGCGTTGGCCAGCAAAATAACTGTTTCCGGGTTTTGTCTTTGTAAAACAACAATAAACGATTTAAAGGATTCAAGCGACGACTTCAAACTTGTGGATGTAGAAGAAATGGACATGGGGAAAAGCTGCATGGGTGGCGATTCGCGTTATGTGAATGGGAAAGGTTTTGCTTCAAAAAAATATCCTGGTCTTATTTTTCAGAAAGATCTGGATGAAGATTACATAAGTAA
>JBDTSD010000228.1:0-6652 GCA_039931355.1 Ginsengibacter sp. | reverse complement strand
GGAAATTTCCAGCAAAATTCCGGTAAGAGTTTATCACGGCATGCCTATCGGCCAGCTTATTTATTTCCCGGTAGAGGGTGAAGTAGCAGTTAAATACAATGAAAAGAAAAATGCAAAATACAGTGGCCAACCAGGAAGGCCGGTGGAGAGTATGATGTGGAAGAATAAGTTTTGAACCCCTGACCCCTAAAGGGGAACTTAACGTCAGATCTTCTTAATAATTTCGGAAGGTTTAAAACAGATACATTGTTAAACCAGTCACACCCTTTATTTACAATGGTACATTTCATCAAAAATTTTCGATGTAACGTTCCCCTTTAGGGGTCAGGGGTTCTTCCCCTTTTAGGAATTAGGGGTATTTAACTCCATCACAGTTATCTCCGGCAATATCCCTACCCTGCCAGGATAGCCGATAAATCCAAATCCCCTGTTTACATATAATTTTTGTTTTCCTTCTTCATAAAGGCCGGCCCATTCTTTATAAACATATTGCACAGGGCTCCACTTAAACCCGGGAATTTCTATACCGAATTGCATACCATGGGTATGTCCACTAAACATTAAATCAACGTCACTATAATGTGACCGCACCTGCGCATCCCAATGGCTTGGGTCGTGGCTTATCAGCATTTTAAATGGATATTTTTCGGTGCCCTTATAAGCTTTTGCCATATCACCATACTTGGGAAACCTTGCCTTGCTGCTCCAGTTCTCTATTCCAATCAACGCGATCTCTTCCCCGTTTTTTTCCAGTGCAACATGCTCGTTCATTAATAAACGCCAGCCAAGCGCGGCATGGACTTTTGCAAGGTCCTTTAAATTTTGTGCTTTAGTTACACCATCTATTGGCCAGCTCACATAATCGCCATAGTCATGATTGCCAAATGTGGAATACACGCCCATGGGCGCTTTTACTTTATTAAAAACATCCATGTAGTCTTTCATTTCCGTTGCCTGGTTATTTACCAGGTCACCGCTGAAAATAATTAGATCAGCATTTTCTGCCATTATTTTTTCTACACCGTGTATCACTGCTTTCTTATTAGTAAAGCTCCCTGAATGTACATCGCTAAAATGAACAATCTTTAAACCATTAAAAGCTTCGGGCAGGTTGTCAAATGAAAGCTGAACCCGCTTTATGTGATAATTATATTTATTGCTGAAGCCATATACCAGGCTGCCAAACAAAGTACCTCCCGCAGCCAGGCCCAGCCAGCTTAAAAAAACAGAACGGCTGATACCGTCTTCATTCATTTGCGAACCTTCTGTATTTGAATAAAGTAATTTACCTGCAGCCCACTGTAAAAGGCGGCGGACATCATCTATCAAAAAGAACACGACAGATATAAATTTTGCAAAAAATAAACCGATAATGGTTGCAAAAAGATAAGTCCGGAATTTCTTTGGCATAAAATCCGGGCTCGTAAATATAAAAATCAGAAAGCCGATAACTGCCACGATAGAGATAGCCCAGTAGATAGCAAAAATAACCGAGCGTGCCTTTGGCGAGGCAGAATGGCTTATCGTTTTTATTGCAAGAAACACATAACTGTCCAGCAGTAACATGATGGCAACAATGATAAAAACTCCCAAAGGCGTACGCATAAATATTGTTTGGTAGAGAAAATTTAAAAATTTACAAATTCAACCAATTGATCGTTCACAATCCGTAAAGTTGCTTCATTAAAATGGCCATTTTTATCCATCACTTTATCAATCACTGAAATAGGTAATTTATTGTAATGTACATTCATTTTTAAATAATGCAGGCAATCTGAAAGATGATCCATGCCACGAAGATTGCCAGCCCTTCCTGTTGAAACACCCGTCAGTAAAGCCTTTTTATGATGCCATGAATTTGCAATATCGCTGGTGTCAATCATTGCTTTTAATACACCGGGGAAGCTTCCGTTGTATTCAGGAATGATAAAAATAAATTTTTGCGTGGGAAATAATATTTCGCTTTCTATTTTCAAAAATTCTTTTGTCTTATGCAATACATCAAGATTTTTTAGTGAAAAAACACCAGCGTCAATATTTTTTTCTTTCAATAACCGGGAATATTCGGCAGCCACTTTTTCCGTATGACTGCCTGCGCGGTTAGTACCGCTTATAATTGTGTACATAATAAAAATTTTCCACCATTAGATAAATTCCCGGTAAACAAAAATGTTAGAAGTTAGGGGATTAATAAAACACCTTTATGCGTCAAATGTTCCCTAATATTATACCTAATAATTAAATTTGCCAATCTGGCATTGAGAATCTTTTTGGTGATATCACCAGCGCCCGGAGCTGCCCTCTGTAGTCAAACCAACAAATGTGCAAAATATTCTACCAGCATAAGTGTTTTTGATTTAGACACAGGAACACATGGATGTGGTTTAATGACTACTTTAGCGCACTTTGGAGGACCTTCAAAAGAATCTTGAGAAAGCTTGAGTGAGTAATAATAGATTCAGAAAATATTGGAGAGAGAATATGGGAAAAATTATTGGAATAGCAAATCAAAAAGGTGGCGTAGGAAAAACAACTACCGCAATAAATCTTGCTGCAAGCCTTGCTGTGCTTGAGTTTAGAACGTTATTAGTAGATGCAGACCCACAGGCAAACAGCACCACTGGTGTGGGTTTCAATCTTCACAATATTACCACGGGTATTTATGATTGTATGGTAAACGAAACAGCTGCAAAAGATGTTATTTTAAAAACAGAGATACCCTATCTTGACCTTATGCCCTCGCATATTGATTTGGTAGGCGCAGAAATAGAAATGATCAATTATCCTGACAGGGAAAGCGTATTAAAAAATATCCTGAAGGAAATAAAAGATCAATATGAATTTGTAATCATTGATTGTTCACCATCGCTCGGGCTTATTACCGTAAATGCGCTTACGGCTGCTGACAGCGTAATTGTACCTGTTCAGGCAGAATTTTTTGCCTTGGAAGGCCTTGGCAAATTATTGAATACAATTAAGATTGTACAAAACAGGCTTAACACACAGCTTTCGATTGAAGGTCTTCTTATGACGATGTATGATGGCAGATTAAGGCTATGTAACCAGGTGGTGAATGAAGTAAGAAGACATTTTGAAGACCTGGTATTTGCCAGTGTCATTCACAGAAATACCAAGCTGAGTGAAGCTCCAAGCTTTGGCAAGCCAGCTATACTTTATGATGCCGAAAGTAAGGGCGCAATAAATTATCTCAATCTTGCCAAAGAAGTTTTGCAAAGAAATAATATGACAAAAATGACGCAGAAGGAAAAAGTGCTGGAGGTACGGTGATCGGTGATTGGTTTATTAGTTAATTCGTACACCATTTAACCAATCAACTAATAAACCAGTAAGCCAATAAACCATAAAGAATTGAGTAAAAAAAAATGAAATGGCAACTCCCAATAAAAAAGATGCATTAGGAAAAGGCATAAGGTCTTTGTTACAAAATATTGATACCGATCTCTCAGCCACTTCGGAAAATCTAAAGAAAGAAACTCATGAAAGATTTTCGCAGGTAAACAGGAGAATTCCGCTGGACATGATAGAGGCAAATCCTAATCAGCCAAGGCATGATTTTGATGCAACATCATTAAGCGAACTGGCTGCGTCGGTAAAGATGCATGACATTATTCAACCACTAACTGTTTCAAAACTTACCAACGGAAAATACAGGATTATAGCAGGCGAGCGCAGATACCGGGCGGCGAAAATAGCCGGACTTGCTGATGTGCCGGTCTATGTAAGGGAAACACATGATTCGAAAATACTTGAGCTTGCCTTGCTTGAAAACCTCCAAAGGGAGGATCTTAATGCAATTGAAATTGCTATTAGCTACAGGCAACTTATGGACGAGATGGATTATACGCAGGAGCAGCTTGCTGAAAGAATGGGGAAAGAACGAAGCACAGTCACCAATTATATAAGGCTTTTGAAATTACCACCGGATATACAAGCTGCTGTAAGAAACGGAATTATAAGTATGGGCCATGCACGTGCACTTATAAACGTGGATATGATTGATAAGCAGCTTTTCATTTATAATGAAATAAAAAACAAAGAACTCTCTGTGCGCCAAACGGAAGAGTTGGTTAGAAAGCTGTATGCACCGGCAAAAGACGCTGTTAATAATTCGGTAAAACCTGCGCTGCCAGCCAGTCTCAAAAAAATTGAAGATAATTTAGCATCTCACTTTAGTACAAAGGTGAAAATGACACAAAATAAAAAAGGAACCGGCAGCATCGTCTTTGATTATTATTCCATGGAAGAATTGAATTCGATTTTAGATAAAATGCAGGTGACCGTGGATTAAGCTTATGCTAAAAACATCCTTACTTATTACCGCTTTTTTTTTCCTTTTCATTTTTGAAAACAATCTTTTTGCGCAGAAAAAACAAGACTCTTCTTCCGCCGATAAAGGCACCCGCATTGATATGCAAAAGCCTAACGAGGATACCCTACTCGTAAAAGGAGATAATAAGTCTGACACAACAGGAAAAAATTTACTTACACTCGATACTACTAAAAAAAAATTCAATCCCCACATAGCTACTTTTCGCTCTGCTGTGATTCCCGGCTGGGGACAGGCGTACAATAAAAAGTATTGGAAAATTCCAATAATTTATGGAGCCTTGGGAACTACTGGTTACATATTTTTTGACAATAAAAAAATATATAAGCTTTTACGCCAGGCGGTAGTACTCAAGTCAGACACAAATACTGCTAATGATGTTCAAATAGACCCGCGATTCAGGGCTTATTCTTTAGAATCAATACGAACTGCCAGGAATATTTACCGGCAAAATATTGATTACTCAGTTTTGTTTTTTCTTGTATTCTGGGCGCTGAATATTGTGGACGCTACTGTTGACGCACACCTTAAAGGTTTTGATGTAACGCCTGATATAAGCATGAAGATAACTCCAGGAGTAAATTATCTTACCAATAGCGCAGGCTTATCTTTTGTATTTACATTCAAAGACAAGCATTCAAAAGTTTTAACTTCGCTTCCATAGAGGATTTTTATATTCTTCATTTCTTATAATTTTTTTAATATGAATATTGCTTTATTAGGCTATGGCAAAATGGGCAAAGCGATAGAACAAATCGCTACGCAAAAAGGACACAGTGTTGTGTTAAAAATAGATGATCAAAACCTGGATGCACTTACAAATAAAAATCTTCAGAAAGCGGATGTCGCCATCGAATTTACAATGCCGCAAAGTGCCGTATCTAACATCCTGCAATGCTTTGACGCAGGGCTTCCGGTTGTTTGTGGAACAACCGGATGGCTTGAACAAAAGAATTTTGTAGAAGAAAAATGTAAACAAGCTAATGGCAGTTTTCTTACAACAACCAACTTTAGCATAGGAGTAAATATATTTTTTGAGCTTAATAAAAAGCTGGCCATATTGATGGAGCCTTATGAAAATTATAATGTTGCAATTGAAGAAATTCATCACACACAAAAAAAAGATGCACCAAGCGGCACCGCCATCACAATCGCTGAAGGTATTCTTGAAAACTCATCTATAAAAAAGAATTGGGTAAATATGCACACAGAAGATAAAAGCATTCTTTCTGTAATAAGTAAAAGGATTGAGGCCGTGCCGGGGACACATTCCGTAAAATATACTTCGGAAGTAGATGACATTGAAATAATACATACCGCACACAACAGGAAAGGCTTTGCTGCCGGAGCCTTAATGGCTGCTGAATTTATTCATGATAAGAAGGGAGTTTTTACTATGAGGGATGTTTTAGGAATATAGCTTTTTACCAGTGCAACTCAATTTTCAAAAAAGTTCCGGCAAAAAAAATGACCTCCTTACGAGGCCATTTATCATACCAAAATATTTACCATTAGAAATTATATGCAAGACGAACTCCTACCTCACCGAAGGTGCCGTGGTTACTGAAGGCCAGATATTTCAACGATGCATCAAAGTTGGGGCTGAAGTAATAGCCAATACTTGGTGCATAAGCGAAAAGTGTTCCGCCCCCACCCTGCGTGCCGAATCCTACACCTAACTGAGCATGACCATACAATTTTTCGCTACCCAAATTAAATTTTGCACCAGCAAGCAATGGAATAATGCCAGTACTGCCGCCGCCAAAATCTTTTTTTACAGAAAAATTTTCATAGCCTGCACTCGCTGTAATTTTTAATCCTTCAGTGGCTGCAAAATCTGCCTGCAGATCGCCGCCTACAGCAAAGGAATAAACAGATGGCGAAGAAACAGGAACGCCTGCATTCACCGCAACACTTAATGCCATTTTCTTGTCTTGTGCGTTTGAGCAAAATGACACAAGGAAAATGCTCATAACTAAAACTAACTTTCTCATGTTTTTGTATTTTTTAAATGATTAATAGAACAACACAAATTTCAAGCGACAGTGGTTATTATTAAAGCATAAATATCAGCAATATTTTTTAATATGCAAGTTCAATAACTATTTTTACCAGGATTAATCCTTCGGGATTTTAAATTTTCAATCATGTCATTTGTCATCTTAATGATGTCATATTCCGCATTCCAATTCCAGTCTTTTTCAGCAACATTATCATTGATACTTTGCGGCCAGCTTTCCGCTATTTGTTGCCTGTAATCGGGTTTATAAGTTGTCGTAAATTCCGGTATATGCTTTTTAATTT